>NZ_JAYGIC010000034.1:0-40334 GCF_034931105.1 Synechococcus sp. CCY9201
GCGCGGGGTGGCGGGCCGGATCGTGCCAGCGGCGATCGAGGCCCTGGAGCGCAACGGCAGCCGCCGCCAGGACCTGCGGGCGGCCCTCGGACCGGCCATCAGTGGGCCCCGGTATCAGGTGGACCAGGCCGTGGTCACGGCGGTGGCCCGCAGCCTCGAGCCTTCACCAGGGTTGGCGGACGCCAGCCTGATCGAGAGCCTGCGGCACTCCGGCGCCCTGCTGGAGGATCCCGAGCCAGGGCGCCATCGCCTCGACATCCGCGCTGCCACGGTGCAGCAACTGGAGCGGGAAGGGATCGCCAGGGAGCGAATCGCGGTCTGCCCGCTCTGCACCGCCAGCGAAGTGGATCTGCTCCATTCCTGGCGCCGCGATCAGGTGAAGGCGGTGCAGTGGAGCGGCATCGTGGCGCAGGGCTGAGGATCAGTCGCTGTCCGGCGGACCCGACAACCGGGAGAGGGCCACCGCCTCGGCCACCTGAATGCCGTCGATCGCGGCCGAGAGGATGCCGCCCGCATAGCCCGCCCCTTCCCCGGCCGGATAGAGCCCCGGCGTGTTGAGGCTCTCGCGGCTGAGCGGATCGCGAGGAATGCGCAGCGGCGAGGACGTGCGGGTCTCGACGCCCGTGAGCAGGGCGCCGGCCATCGTGTAGCCGGGCAGGCGCCGCTCAAAGGCGGGCAGCGCCTCCCGCAAGGCATCCAGCACCACCGGCGGCAGACAGGACTCGAGCGATCCCAGCCGCACGCCGGGCAGATAGGACGCCGCCACCGACGGCGGGGAGGCGCTGGGATCGCCAGGCCCCGTCTGCTGCGGCGCCGCATGGCTGGTCTGTCCCGCCAGGAAATCCCCGACCCACTGGGCCGGCGCCCGGTAGTCGCCGCCACCGGCCCTGAAGGCCCGCTCCTCCCAGTGACGCTGGAAGGCCACCCCGGCCAGGGGATCGTCGGGGCTTGTGCCATAGGGAGCCAGATCCGCCGGCTCCACGGTCACCACCAGGCCGCTGTTGGCATTGCGCTCATTGCGGGAATGCTGGCTCATGCCATTGGTCACCACGCACCCCGGTTCGGAGGTGGCCCCCACCACCAGCCCCCCCGGACACATGCAGAAGCTGTAGACGCTGCGGCCCGTGGTGGTGGGCCCGGCGCAGTGATGCACCAGCTTGTACTCCGCCGGCCCCAGCCGAGGATGGCCGGCAGCCTCCCCCCAGCGGGCCCGATCGATCAGGGGCTGGGGATGTTCGATCCGCAGGCCGATCGCGAAGGGCTTGGGGGCCATCACCACCCCCTGCCGATGCAGGGCGGCGAAGGTGTCGCGGGCGCTGTGGCCCAGAGCCAGCACCACCTGATCGGCGGCGATCGTCTCGCCACCGGCCAGCCGCACCCCCCGCACCCGCCGATCGGCCCCCTCCAGCAGCAGCTCCTCCACCCGCGCCTCGAAGCGCACCTCACCGCCCAGCGCTTCGATCCGGGCCCGCAGGCCGCGCACCACCGTGGCCAGCTTGAAGGTGCCGATGTGGGGGTGGTGCAGGGTGAGGATCTCGGGGTTGGCGCCGGCGGCCACCAGCTCCTCGAGCACCTTGCGCACATAGGCCTGCGGTTCACTCACCTGGCTGTAGAGCTTGCCGTCGGAAAAGGTGCCGGCTCCGCCTTCGCCGAACTGGGCATTCGACTCCGGATCGAAGGGACGCTGCCCCCGCCAGAAGCCGAAGGTGTCGGCCGTGCGCTGCTTCACCGGCCGACCGCGCTCGAGCAGCAGCGGCCGCAGACCCATCTGGGCCAGCAGCAGAGCCGCGAAGTAGCCGCAGGGACCGGCTCCCACCACCAGCGGGCGCCGGCCCAGTGCCGATGCCTCAGGAGCCGCCGCGCCGGAGTCTGATCGCTCCGCCCGCAGCGGCTCCAGCGGGAAGCGATAGGTGGTGTCAGGGGTGGGGCGCAGATGGGGATCGCCACGAAACCGCTGCAGCAGCCGTTGTTCGGCCCGCGCATCCAGGTCCAGGACCAGATCAAGGCTGTAGACCAGCGCAATCGCGGAGCGGCGCCGGGCATCGACACTGCGCTTCACCAGTCGGTGCTGCAGCAGCTGCCCGGGCGGAATCCGCAGGCGCCGGCAAATCGCGAGCTGCAGATCGGCCTCACTGTGATCCAGCGGCAGCTTCAGCTCACTCAGGCGCAGCACGGCTGGAGATTCACGGGCCTGCCCTCTTGTAGGCCAGCGCAGGGTCGCTGTTGCAATGCAGCAGCAGCAGCAGCAGCACACCTCAATCAATGCAAGGGTGGAAGGGCTGATCGAGCCCAACGGCTACGGATTCCGCCATGGGTCTCACCCACTGCCCCCTCTGCGTTGCCCTGGCGGTGCTTTCAGCCCTCCGGGGCGGCGCTCACGCCCTGCTGGTCTGGAGACTCTGGATCGCGGCGCCCCATCCCCAGCCTCCTCTGCGGCTGCAACGGGTCTAGGGTCCGGCCCTTCGCCGCGCCCCAACCCGATGACCCTGCATGCCACCTATTTCGGCGCCAACGGCTGGCTGCTGGAGTTCGAGGGGCTGCGGGTGCTGGTCGATCCCTGGCTCACCGGCCCCCTGCGCTTTCCCCCCGGCGACTGGTTCTTCCGCGGCGAACTGCCCCACCCCTGGCCCGTGCCGGAGGGTCTGGATCTGCTCCTGCTCACCCAGGGCCTCCCCGACCACTGCCATCCGGCCTCCCTGTCGCTGCTGGATCGCCAGCTGCCGGTGGTGGGCTCCAGCAGTGCCGCCGCCAGGGCCCGGGCCCTGGGTTTCACGCGGGTGACGGCCGTCAGCCCGGGTCAGGAGCACAGCCATGGCCCCCTGCAGATCCAGGCCACGGCCGGGGCACCGGTGCCCCAGGTGGAGAACGGCTACCGCCTGGTGCATCCCGCCGGGTCCATCTACCTGGAGCCCCACGGCTTTCTGGCCACGGATCCCGCCACAGCGCCCCGGGGCCCGGTGGATGTGGCGATCACACCGGTGGTGGATCTGGGCCTCCCCCTGGCCGGAGCCTTCGTGAAGGGCGCCCAGGTGCTGCCCCAGCTGCTGGAGCGGCTGCAACCGGCGGTGGTGCTGGCCAGCACCGCCGGCGGCGACGTGCGCTTCCAGGGCTGGCTCAGCCAGATCCTCTGGCAGAAAGGCTCCACCGAGCAGGCCGCCGCCGTCGTAGGCGCCGCGACGGTGAGCGCCACGACCGCGAGCGGAGGGAGCTCGAGCGGCTCCATGGGCGAGACAGGCCCAGAGCGTTGCCGGCTCATTGATCCCGTGCCCGGCGAACGGTATGTGCTGTCGGGCTGCGCAACCACAACGCCGGTCTGAGGGTTCAAGCCGTGCCAACCTCCGGCTGGTGGAGCGACCCCCTGGTGGCCAAGCTGGCCACGGCGCTGCTGGGCGTCGGCGCATTGATCCTGTTGGTGCGGCTCACCCAGGGCTCCCTGATCCGCCGGCTCGACGACCCCGACAGCCGCTACTACGGCCGCAAGCTTGTGAGCCTGAGCGGCTATGCCGTGGGCATCGTCTTTCTGTCCCTGGTCTTCAAGGACCGACTGGGGGGGCTCACGGTGGCGATCGGTGTGGCCAGCGCCGGCATTGCCTTCGCGCTGCAGGAAGTGATCGGCAGCGTGGCCGGCTGGATCGCCATCTCCTTCGGTGGCTTCTACAAACCGGGGGATCGGGTGCAGCTGGGCGGCATCAAAGGCGATGTGATCGACATCGGGATCCTGCGCACCACTTTGATGGAACTGGGGGAATGGGTGGCCTCCGACCTCTACACCGGCCGGATCGTGCGGATCGCCAACAGCTTTGTATTCAAGGCACCCGTGTTCAACTATTCCGGCGACTTTCCCTTCCTCTGGGATGAGATCCGCCTGCCCGTGAAATACGGCAGCGATCACAACGAAGCCCGCCACCTGCTCGAGCAGGTGGGTGCCGAAGTGGCCGGCGACGCTATCACCACCTCAGCCCGGGTCGCCTGGAGCGTGATGGTGCATAAATACCTGCTGGAGAACGCCACCCTCGAACCCCAGGTGACCCTGGTGCTGACCGACAACTGGATGGAATTCACGCTCCGCTATCTGGTCGACGTGAAACGCCGCCGTTCCACCAAGGACCACCTCTACACCCAGCTGCTGGATGCGGTGAACCGGCCGGACAGCCGCGTGCAGCTCGCCTCCACCACCGTGCAGCTGGTGGACGCACCGCCCCTGGACATCCGCATCAGCCAGCCGCAGGCTGGTCAGCGCCCGGAGGGTGCTGCCGCAGCCAGCGAATCACGGCCTGGCGCAGATCTCCGGCCGGAGCAATCACGTCCACCCCGGCGGCCCCCTGGCGCAGAAAGCCCAGATTCACCTCCTGGCCGGTGAGCAGGAAATCGGGCAGCACAACCCTGTAACGCCGGCCTGGCTCGAGCGGCTCGCCATCGAGCCGCCAGCGGCCATCGGTCCCCAACGCGGCGCCATCCACCTGCAGATAGCCGCCGCTGCCACGGTTGGTCATCCCCACCTCCAGCACCCGCTGCAGCAGCGCCCCCTCGAGGTCGACGCTGCTCAGACCACCGCCGAAGGGCAGTGCCCGGATCACCTCCATCTCCCGGATCGGGCCAGGGGGCAGCACGTCATCGAGGCGGATCGCGCCGGCATTGAGAATCGCCGCCGCACTGGCGGGATCGGCGGCGCGTATGGCAGCCGTGATCAGGCGGGTGAGGGTGGTGGAGCCGGAACGCACCGGGGCGTCGCGGCCATCGAGCAACACGCCGCTGATGCCGATCACCCGTTCGGGCTCCAGCCCCTGGCGGCGGAAGGCCGCCTCAGCCTTCTGAAGCCAGTGTTCGGCCTGCCGCGCCACGGCCGGATCGCTTGGCCACCGCCCATCAACCGGCAGCAGACTGGACTGGATCTCCAGACAGCGGCTGACCGTGTCGTAGGCCAGGGTGTGGAGCCACACCGTGCGGGCATTGGCATCCGCCTTGGCGATGGGCACTCCGGCTGGCCGGCATCCCGGAGGAGAAGGTGCCCGGGCAGCGGCGGCGGTCCCACCAGCGGCGGTCAGCTCAGCGGCCGAACCCTGAACAGCAGGGTTGCGGAAGCGCAGCTGCAGCAGATTCTCGTGCTCATGGCCGCCGAGGATCAGATCGATCGGCGCCGCCGAGCTGGCCAGCTGCTGATCCTGGGCCAGGGCCTGGTGGGTGAGAGCCACGACAACGTCGGCCCCGTGCTGCCGCAGGCGCTGGGCCTGGGCGATGGCGCTGGCGACGGCATCGCTGTAACGCACATAGGCCGCCGGGTTGCTGGGCAGGGTCACCCCCAGCAACCCGAGGCGCAGGGATGCGCCACCGGACCCACGCAGCTCGATCAGCCGTTGACGCACCACTGAAGGGAAGGGGCGACCAGCCGTGTCGTTGACATTGCTCGAGATCCAGCCGAAACGAGCCTCCCGCAGACGGTCACGAAAAGGCCCCTCAGCCAGGTCGAATTCGTGGTTGCCGAAGGTGGCCTGATCCAGCCCGATCGCGTTCAACACCGCCACCATCTGGCGACCATCAAGGCGGCGACCCTCCACCACCGCAGTGCCCACGGCCGAGGGACTGAGGAAATCGCCCGCCATCAGCACCAGGGTGCGGGGATTGCGGGCCCGCAACTGCCGCACCAACCCTGCCACCTGGGCCAGGTCGCCGCCGCCACCGGGAATCGGCGTGATCTCGTAGACGTCGTTGAGCTGCACCAGCTGCAGCTCGATCCGCTCGGCCCGCGCCATCGCTGGAGCGAACACCTCCAGCAGCAGGGCCCCGGCCGCCAGCAGCCCTCCAATGGCCTGCAGGCCTGCAGCGGATCGCCAGGGGGGAGACAGGCGGATCTGGCGGGCAGCCAGCGGCGGGTTGGTCGCCATGATGGCTCGAAGGTGCTGGGAACTTTCCTTGGTCAGGACGGTGCCTCAGCAGACAGGGCCCCTGCAGCAGCCTCCTCCAACTGGCGTTCCATCTCCGCCACCCGGATGCGGGTGGCGATCACGGCATCGGGATTGAGGCTGATCGAATCAATGCCCTCGGCCACCAGGAACCGGGCGAATTCGGGGTAATCGCTCGGGGCCTGACCGCAGATGCCGATCTTGCGGCCGCAGCGCCGGGCGGTCTGGATCGCCAGGCGGATCATCGCCATCACGGCGGGATGGCGCTCGTCGAACAGATCGGCCACCAGGGCGGAATCGCGATCCAGGCCCAGGGTGAGCTGGGTGAGGTCGTTGGAGCCGATCGAGAAGCCATCAAACCGCTCGGCGAAGGCCTCGGCGGCGATCACATTGCTGGGCAGTTCGCACATCACATACACCTGCAGGCCCGCCTCGCCGCGCACCAGGCCCGACCGGGCCATTTCCGCCAGCACCCGATCCCCCTCCTCCGGTGTGCGGCAGAAGGGGATCATCGGAATCACGTTGGTGAGGCCCATCCCCTCGCGCACCGCCTTGAGGGCCGTGCACTCCAGGGCAAAGGCCTCACGGAACACGGGGCTGCAGTAGCGGGAGGCGCCGCGCCAGCCCAGCATCGGGTTCTCCTCCACGGGCTCGAAGGCCGCGCCCCCCAGCAGACGCGCGTATTCATTGCTCTTGAAATCGGAGAAGCGCAGGATCACCGGCCTCGGGAAGAAGGCGGCCGCGATCCGCCCCATGCCCTGGGCCAGCAGATCGACGTAGTAATCGGCCGGATGGGCGTAGCCGCGCGTCAGCCGGGCAATCGCCTCCTGCTCGACCGGGTCACTCACCTGATCCGGCTGCAGCAGGGCCAGGGGATGGACCTTGATGTGATTGGCGATGATGAATTCGAGCCGGGCCAGGCCAACGCCGTCGCAGGGAATCGCCGCCAGGTTGAAGGCCTCCTCGGGGTTGCCCACGTTCATCAGGATCGCGGTGCCGGTGGCCGGCAGATGCCCAAGGGCCTGCTCCTCCACGTGGAAGGGCAGGGTGCCGCGGTAGACGTGTCCCACATCCCCCTCACAGCAGCTGATCGTGATTGCCTCCCCATCGGCGATGCGGGTTGTGCCATCCCCGGTTCCCACGATCGCCGTGATCCCCATCTCCCGGGCGATGATCGCCGCGTGGCAGGTGCGGCCCCCCTGGTCGGTCACCACGCCGCTGGCCCGCTTCAGGATCGGTTCCCAGTCGGGGTCGGTGCGCTCGGTCACCAGCAGATCCCCCTGCTCGAAACGATCGATCTCGGAGGGATCACGGATGACCCGGGCCCGGCCGCTGCTCACGGAGGAGCCGATCGCCCGACCGCGGCAGATCTGCTCAGCGTCATGGGGCGTCAGATGCCAGCTGCGCAGCACCGCCTCCTGACGGTGGGACTGCACGGTTTCCGGTCGGGCCTGCAGGATGAACAGCTCGCCGCTGAGGCCGTCCTTGGCCCATTCGATGTCCATCGGCGTGGGAGTACCGCGCTGCTCGCTGTAGTGGCGCTCGATCACCACCGCCCAGCGGCTCAGGGTCAGCACCTCGGCATCGGTGAGGGCAAAGCGATCCCGCTCGGCTTCGGGCACATCCACATTGCGCACCGGAACATCGCCATCGCCATAGACCATCCGGATCGCCTTGCTGCCGAGCCGCTTGCTCAGGATCGGCGCGAAACCCTGCTCCAGGGTGGGCTTGAAGATCAGGTACTCGTCTGGATTGACGGCCCCCTGCACCACGTTCTCGCCGAGGCCATAGGCGGCGGTGAGCAGCACCGCGTCCTTGAAGCCGGTCTCGGTGTCGATGCTGAACATCACCCCCGAGCAGGCCAGATCGGAGCGCACCATCCGCTGCACGCCGATCGAGAGGGCCACCTCCAGGTGATCGAAGCCATTGAGCTGGCGGTAGGAGATCGCCCGATCGGTGAACAGGGACGCGTAGCAGTGGCGGCAGGCCTCCAGCAGGGCCGCCTCCCCCTCGATGTGGAGATAGGTCTCCTGCTGCCCGGCGAAGCTGGCGTCCGGCAGGTCTTCGGCGGTGGCACTGGAGCGCACGGCCACGGCCACCGGAGCCGCTGCCGCAGCCCCCACCCCGGCCCGCCCAGTCCCAGCGGTCAGGGCCCGGTAGGCCGTTGCAATCGCCTCGCACAGATCTTGCGGCAGGGTGGCTGCCAGCAGCAGCTGCCGCGCCGCCTGACCGGCGGCCTGCAGCGCCTGCAGGTCGTTGGCGTCAAGCCCCCCCAGCAGCGCGGCCAGAGGAGCGGTGAGTCCGTTGGAAGCCAGAACGTGGCGGTAGGCCGCGGCGGTGATCGCGAAGCCGCCCGGCACCTTCACCCCGCGGGGGCCCAGCTGGCGGATCATTTCACCAAGGGATGCGTTCTTGCCTCCCACCTGAGCAATCGCATCGATGCCCACCTGATCGAAGGGCACCACCAGACTGTCGGAACGCTTCATCCGCGGCCACGGGCTGCTGACGCAACTCTGACCATGGATCCACGCCGGTGGTCATGACCGTTACCGTCCAGTGGCATGGGGGTTGCCCGGGCCGCCGTGCTTAGGGTGATTCTTTGCACTGGCCGGCCGTCATGACCATCGATCGCCCCAGGCTGCGCCCATTGGTGCGACGCCGCTTTGCCGGTCTGGCCCTGGGCCTTCAGACCGCCCTGATCGCAGCAACGGGTGGCCTGGCTCTGACGGCCCCGATCCCGGCCCAGGCCATCCCCGAATCCGAAGCGGTGAAGAAGCTGGCGGTGGTGCCGGTATTCATCCTCACCAACGAGAAGGGGGCACCTCTGCCGATCCCGCGGGACAAGACCCTGATCCTGCCGATGTATCTGGAGCGGGCCAAAGCCGAGCAGGCTCTGGCGGATTTCACCAAGGCCAATCCCTCGATCAAGGCGCGGGTGGTTCCCCTGCCCATGAATGTGGCCAATGAAAAGGTCACTGCCCTGAGCAAGGAAGTGAAGGATGGTCGCACCCTGATCGCACCGGTGATCCCTGCCGACGCCGATCGGAACCAGGCCGTTCAGATTCTCAAGCAGCAGGGCTTGGCCGAGAAGGAAATCAACGAGGGGCTCAGCATCCCGGTGTTCTTCACCAAGCCATTCCTCACGGTGAACACACCGCAGGGACCCCGTGGTGTGTTCTTCCTCAGTTATGCAGATCTGCAGAAGGCCCTGGCGGAGGTGCCCGACCGGGCGAAGCTCCAAGTACAGGCCGCTGACATGACCGCTGTCATGCGCGAGATCATCAAGGCCAAGGACGACTCCTACGTCTTCTTTCCGACCCGCGAATACTTCAGGTTGGTTGAAGAGCAGAAGCGCAACGCCGCAGCGCCAGGCAGCAAGTGACGCCCACGGTCTTCTCCCTCAGGGAGAGGATTCTGGAGACCCTTCAGGCATTGGGGCGGTTGGGGGTTTCCTGAGTCTTCTCCGTTTCTGGAGACTGCTCCGGCAAGAGCTGGGCCAGCAGCCCGGCTCCGATCAACACCCCGCCCAGGCTGAGGGCTAAGCCGCGGTTTGCCGCCGCAGGCCCATCCAGCCAGATTCCTGTCGCCAGAAAGGCTCCGCCCAGCAGCAGGGTGGGAACAAGCACGATGCCCTTGGCGGTGCGGTTCAGGCTCATGGATGTCTAGATCTGAAGGTCTGGTCCCACGCGCAAGTTTCAGACCGGACAGCCCGCAGGGGCGGAAGAGGCCGGCTCAGCCAGACCAGCAGCCATCAGACCGGTTTCAAGATAGTCGGAGGAGTCGATGCGGCGCACCCTTGCCTGCAAGCGACCTTGCTCCTGTCCAAGGGGGCGGAGATTCACAGCTGTTCTGCGGGGCAGTTGCTGCCGCAACCAGGCCTGAGCGGCCTCCTGCTGCTCTGGCTGCACATGGATACAGGCCATCTCGACCTCATAGTTGCGATTGCCGTCACCCACCTGAAGCAATGTGCCGTTGCGGACCTGCAGCACATCGGCGGCCCCTGCAATGGGCACCCCGACGGTGAGGAGGCTCGCCATCAGCAGGCCGAGGCCGACCAGGCGAGTCACTATCCCCAGGAGAAGATCCTGGCGGCGAGCGGAGCCGGAGCCTGAAGCCTGCGCTCTGTGAGCAGGGCAGGCCGTAGGCAGCAGCAGCACGATGTTCAGAGCTTGGCTCCGCAGCTGGGGCAGTAGAGGTGGGCGCTGGAGGTGCTGGATCCGCAGGCGTTGCAGTGACGGGTGGTATCGATGGCCAGTTCGGGATGGCTGGGCAGACCCACCATCTGGGCATTGCTGGCGCCGGGGGGAACCATCGGGTAGCAGTTCTCATTTCGCCGCACCCGAACATCGATAAAAGCGGGGCCTGGATGGGCCAGGGCTTCGCGCAACTTCAGGTGAAGCTGTTCTCGCTCCTTGATCAGCACGCCGCGAACACCAAAGGACTCGGCCAGGGTGACGAAGTCCGGCATGCCGCCGGTCATCTCGGAGGAAGAGTAACGCTCGTCATAGAAGCTCTCCTGCCACTGGCGCACCATGCCCTGCCAGCCATTGTTGATCACCACCACCTTCACCGGCAGGTCGTACTGGCTGATCGTGCCGAGCTCCTGGATGTTCATCAGGATGCTGGCGTCGCCAGCCACACAGATCACCTGCGCCTGCGGGAAGGCGGTCTGAACGCCCATGGCAGCGGGCATGCCGAAGCCCATGGTGCCCAGGCCAGCGGAGCTGATCCAGTGGCGCGGGCCGTTGTGGAGGAACTGGGCCGCCCACATCTGATGCTGGCCCACATCGGTGGTGACGTAGGCCTCGGGCGCCAGGTCCCGCAGGGCCACCATCACCTCCTGAGGAGCGATCTCGCCCTCGGGGGCCGGCACCACCAGGGGGTAGTGGTGCTTCCAGGTGTCGATTCTCTCCAGCCAGACCTGGGTGCGACCGGCCGAATCGTCGCCGCTGGACGCCGCCAGCAGGGCCTGCAGGGCCTGCTTCACATCCGCCACCACCGGCACCTCGGGTACTCGGTTCTTGCCCACCTCGGCGGCATCGATATCGATGTGAATCACCTGGGCCCGGGGGGCGAAGCTGTCGAGTCGGCCGGTGACGCGGTCGTCGAAGCGGGCCCCGACGGCGATCAGCAGATCGCACTCGGTCACCGCAAAGTTGGCGTAGGCGGTGCCGTGCATGCCGAGCATGCCCACCGCCAGGGGATGGGTCTCATCGAAGGCACCCTTGCCCATCAAGGTGGTGGTGACAGGCAGCCGGAAGCGCTCGGCCAGCTGATGGACCGCCGCATGGGCGCCGCTGCTGATCGCGCCACCACCCACGTAGAGCAGGGGCCGGCGGGCCTGGCGGATCAGATCGAGGGCGGCGCGGATCGCCTCAGGCCTGGGCGCCGGTGGCAGCTGGTAGCCGGCCGGCTTCACCGAACCGGGCTCCACCGGCACATAGTCGAACTCCTCAACGCCCACATCCTTGGGCACATCGATCAACACGGGCCCGGGCCGACCGGTGGCGGCGATCAGGAAGGCCTCGGCGACGATCCGGCCGATGTCGGCGGGGTCGCGCACCACCCAGGAGTGCTTCACGATCGGCAGCGTGATGCCGAAGATGTCGGTTTCCTGGAAGGCGTCTGTACCGATCGCGGCGCGGGGAACCTGGCCGGTGATCACCACCATCGGCACCGAATCCATCTGGGCCGTGGCGATGCCGGTCACCAGGTTGGTGGCGCCGGGGCCGGAGGTGCCGAAACAGACCCCGACTCTGCCGGTGGCGCGGGCGTAGGCATCGGCGGCGTGGGTGCCGCCCTGCTCGTGCCGCACCAGGATGTGTTTCAGCCAGCCGCGGGCTTCCGCCTTGTGCAGCTCGTCATAGATGGGCAGGATCGCGCCGCCCGGATAGCCGAAGATATGGTCGACACCATGGCGCCTGAGGGCATCCATCAGGGCATAGGCCCCTGTGACCCGCAGCGGCGTCGATGCGGCTACCGGCGCTAGCTCCTGAGCAGGCTGCCCAGCGGAGGACGGGGTGACCGCGGCCTGGGCCGCCGGAGTAAGGGGCGTGAGCGTCACGGCTGCAGCAGGCCAGGCTTCTGGCCATTCTGATGGACTGGCTCAACCTTAAGCGTCGGGACTGGAGTTGGGGATCAGCGCGCCGCTTGGGCCGCCTGGCTGCGGCGCCGGCTCTCGGCCATGGCCCTGAGGATCAGGGCAGGATCGAGCCAGCGACCCTGATGGCGGATGCCCCAGTGCAGATGGGGACCTGTGGTGCGGCCACTCATGCCCACATGGCCGATCAGCTGGCCGGTTCGGACCGCCTGGCCTGACCTCAGCTGCACAGGACCGCTGCGGTAGATGCCGCCGGATCCGGATCCGGCCAGGTGGCAATAGATGTGTTCATAGGCACCGGAGCGGATCACCAGGCCCACACCGCAGGCGCCATCGTGGATCACATCAGTTACTACGCCGCCCCACCAGCTGTGGATCCCTGAGCCCATCGGTGCGGCGATGTCGAGGCCGTAGTGGGGCTCGCTCCAGCCGCCGGAGCGCACCCGCAGGCCGAAATGGCTGGTGTAGCCCGAAAAACTGGCCACAGGGAAGGCTCCCTGCTGCCAGCGGGTGCGGTTGCTGGCCCCCGCCGGACGATCCACCGCCGCGTTGATCCACAGGCCTGCCAGCAGAGCACCGCTGAGCCCACGGCGAGCCATGACGGGCCACCGCCAGGAACCGGCTGCGGCGCGGAAGCGGAACAACTGCTTAGAGGAGACCAATGGCATGGAGGGGACCCCGACCACTGAGCAACTCCAGCAGGAACGCGGAAAATCCCACCATGGCCAGCCGGCCGTTCCACACCTCCGAGCTGTTGTTCCACCCCCAGGCCCACTTGTCCTGCGGATAGAGCTTCACGGTGGTGGAGAGGGCCGCCGCCTGATCGAGGTTCACCTCGGGGCCTGCCATCGACTGCTGCACCAGATCCGCCAGACCCGAGATGAAGGTGGGATCGATATCCAGGGCCGGAACCCTGCGGAAGTTGGTGATGCCCGATTCGGTGGCGATCTCGCGATATTCGATATCGATTTCCTCAAGGGTTTCGATGTGCTCACTCACGAAGCTGATCGGCACCACCACCAGGTCTTTGACCCCCTGCTCCCCCAGCTCATGCAGGGCTTCATCGGTGTAGGGCTTCAGCCATTCCACCGGGCCGACCCGGCTCTGGTAGGCCAAGGTGAAGTGATTGCGGTGGCCCAGCCGCTCCGCCAGGCGATCCATGATCAGGGCCGCGCAGGCCTCGATTTCCTGCTGGTAGGGATCACCGGCCTCCTCGACATAGCTCTTCGGAACACCATGGGCACTGAAGAACACATGGGCGCTGGCGGGATCGGGGCAGGCCGCCACCTGCCGTTCAATCAGGCCGGCCATGGCATTCACGTAGCCGGGGTGGTCGTAATAGCTGCGGATGCAGCGGATCGGCAGGTGGGCGAAATCCGGATCGCTCTGGCGCAGACGCTGCAGCTCGCGGAAGCTGGAGCCACTGGTGCTGATCGAGAAGTGTGGATAGAGGGGCAACACCACGACTTCGTGGATGCCATCGGCCTTCATATCCGACACGGCGGATTCGGTGAAGGGATGCCAGTAGCGCATCGCCACGTAGGTGGTGGCCTCCAGGCCCCGCTGGCGCAGCACGCTCTGCAGCTCGCGGGCCTGCTGTTCGGTGATGCGGCGCAGGGGGGAACCACCGCCGATCGAGCGGTAGGCCTCCCGGGATTTGCCACTGCGCAGGGTGCTGATCAGCCAGGCCAGGGGCTTCTGCAGCGCCGGCGTCGGCAGGCGGATGATCTCCGGATCGGCAAAAAGGTTGTAGAGGAATGGCCCCACATCCTGGATCCGCTCCGGTCCGCCCAGGTTGAGCAGAACCACGCCCACCTTGCCGCGCCCCTCGGCACAGCCGCCCTCCTGTCTGGTGCCTGCGCCCGTGCTGGTCTCGACCGGGCTGCTGTCGACCTGAGTCATGCCCGGCGAAAAGCGGCGAAAGACGAGGTCGAGCGTAACGCTGTCCCTTTGCCCCTGGTGTCGCGGCAGTCGGATCGGTAAGTTCAGCGCCCGCCACCGCAGGATCAACCGTGGATCCCGCCCTTCAGGAGCGCATCCTCCGCCGGAACGCCCTGATGGCCAGCAGCGGCATCGCCCTGCGGCTGGAGGCCCGCGGCCAGCGGCTCGGCCTGCGGGGGCCGCTGCCCTGCCGCAACGGCGACGGAATGCGGGTGCAGCGGATCAGCCTCGGTCTGCCCTTGAGCGAGGCGGGACTGGAGGAGGCCGAGCAGCAGTTGCGGCAGGTGGTGCAGGAGCTGCAACACCAGCGGTTCCGCTGGGATGACTGGAGCCGCGCCGGTAGGGATCGCCCCAGCCAGGCAGCCCCATTGAGATCCGTCAAAACCGGAGCCAAGCCCAGCGTGCGGTCGATCGGCAGTAGCCAGGCAACCGCCGCTGCCACCGGTACGACCACGACATCCAGGCGCCGCGCCACGGCGCGGCAGGAGAGCGCACGGCTCCGCCGACAAAGCCAGTCCCAGCTCAGCAGCGCCAACAGCCGCACCATCGCCAGCCGGATCACCGCACCGACCACCACAGCGACGATCGGGGGGATGGGAGCCCTGATCGATGACTTCGAAACGGCCTTCTTCAGCGATCCGAAGCGGCGGCGCAATCCCGCCGGCAGTCGCACCACCTGGAGCAGCGCCTACCAGCCCTACCTACGGCGTCTGGCGGTCCAGTGCAGCAGCGACGGAGCTTCATCAGGCCGCCGGTGCGTTCTGGATGCGGCCCTGCTCGAGCAGGTGCTGGACAGCTACGCCCCCACCAGCCGCAGCCGCCAGCAGTGCGGCACCGCCCTGGCCGCCCTGGCGCGCCACCTGGACCTGGACCTGCCGGCGGACTGGACCGAGCGCGCCGCCGGCTACGGCCTCCACACCGCCCAGTTCCGCCATCTCCCCAGTGACGCGCAGGTGCAGCAGTGGGTCGAGCGGATTCCCAATCCCGGCTGGCGCCTGGCCTACGGACTGATGGCCACCTACGGGCTGCGCAACCACGAAGTGTTCTTCTGCGATCTCTCGGCCCTGGCCCCCGGCGGTGATCGGGTGCTGCGGGTCCTGCCCACCAGCAAGACCGGCGAGCACCAGGTTTGGCCCTTCCAGCCCGACTGGGTGGAGCGCTTCGGGCTGGAACGGCTCGTGCTCGAGCCGGAGGCCCTGCCGAAGGTGTGCACCGACCTCCGCCGCACCACTCTGCAGCAGGTGGGTCGGCGAGTGGCCGAGCAGTTCCGCCGCTATGACCTGCCGCTCACCCCTTACGACCTGCGCCATGCCTGGGCGGTGCGCACGATCCACATCGGCCTGCCGGACACGGTGGCGGCGCGGATGATGGGCCACTCGGTGGCGATCCACACCCGCACCTATCACCACTGGATCACCCGGCGCGATCAGCAGCAGGCGGTGGATGCGGCCCTGGCCCGCAGCCGCTACGGCCAGCAGGCCGCCTGATTCAGCGCGCCTGATCCAGACCACCTGATTCAGACCGCCGCCGCCTTCCGCCAGAGTGGGCCCAGTCCTGCGGTCCCACGACCAGCGCATGAGCGATCCGGCAGCCTCCTCGACGACGCCCGATGCGAACAGCCTCGATCAGGTGGCCGCCGAGCTGGGTCCAGGCGGCGACCTGGCCCCCGAAGCCGACCAGGAGTCCTACCGCCGCCGCATGGCCCGCCGCCAGGAAGTGCAGCGGCAGCGCGTCGGAGAGCGCAACCTCGAAAAGGGCCTGGTGCTGGTGTTCACCGGCGACGGCAAGGGCAAGACCACCGCAGCGCTGGGGCTGGTGCTGCGCACCCTCGGCCACGGCGAGCAGGTGGCGGTGGTGCAGTTCATCAAGGGCGGCTGGCAGCCTGGCGAGGCCAAGGCACTGCAGCTGTTCGGCGAGGCCCTGGCCTGGCACGCCCTGGGAGAGGGCTTCACCTGGGAGACCCAGGACCGGGAGCGCGACCGTCAACTGGTGCAACAGGCGTGGCAGCGCTCCCTCTCCTACCTGGCGGACGGGGGGCGCAAGCTGGTGGTGCTGGATGAGGTGAACGTGGCTCTCAAGCTGGGTTACCTCTCGATCGAGCAGGTGATCGAGGGCCTGGCCCAGCGCCCGCCCCTCACCCACGTGGCCCTGACGGGCCGGGGGGCGCCGCCAGCCTTGCTGGAACGGGCCGATCTGGTCACGGAGATGAAGCTGGTCCGCCACCCCTTCCGCGAGCAGGGGGTGAAGGCCCAGGCGGGCATCGAATTCTGAGCCTGTTTCCGTCGGGTGACCGAGGTCAGCCCAGGTCCCGCTGCAGCGGCGTCAGAGCATGCAGCAGCACTGACAGACCGCTGACCAGCACAGCACGATGCACCTCCGGTTCACTCCAGAAACCCGGCTGGTCGTTGCCCCGCTCCAGGGCTGAGAGAGTGAGCCGGGCCAGCACGGCGCTGGAGCGCGGTGCCTGGGGATCGCTGGCCATCGGGCACGGGGCGAAGGACGGAGCCGAGGACCTCTGGGGCCGCATGGAACCAGCACCACCCTCAAGCCTTCCTTGGATCGGGGTTGGCATGGTTGCTACGGTGCGGGCGATTGTGGATGTCGATGGCCTACAAGCGCGTCCTCCTGAAGCTCAGCGGCGAGGCGCTGATGGGCGACCAGGGTTATGGCATCGATCCCGCCATCGTTCAGTCGATCGCCAGGGATGTGGCCGAGGTGGTGGCCAGCGGCACGGAGCTGGCCATCGTGGTGGGCGGCGGCAACATCTTCCGGGGCCTTAAAGGTTCCGCCGCCGGCATGGACCGGGCCACCGCCGACTACGTGGGCATGCTCGCCACCGTGATGAATGCCATCACCCTGCAGGATGGCCTCGAGCAGGCCGGCATCCCGACCCGGGTGCAGAGCGCCATTTCGATGCAGGAGGTGGCGGAGCCCTACATCCGTCGCCGTGCCATCCGACACCTCGAAAAGGGCCGGGTGGTGATCTTCGGGGCCGGCTGCGGCAATCCCTTCTTCACCACCGACACCACCGCCGCCCTGCGAGCCGCTGAAATCAATGCCGATGTGGTGTTCAAAGCCACCAAGGTTGACGGCGTCTACGACAAGGATCCGGCCAAGCACCCTGACGCGGTGCGCTACGACACGCTCACCTTCATGGACGTGCTCAGCGGCGAACTGGAAGTGATGGACAGCACCGCGATCGCGCTGTGCAAGGACAATGCCATCCCGATCGTGGTGTTTGACCTGTTTGGTGCGGGCAACATCGGGCGGGCCGTTTCAGGCCAGTCGATCGGAACCCGTATCGTTCCCTCGCGTTGACCACTGTTGTGCTGAGCATCACCGTGCGCTGAGCACCGTGGCGTGACCTTCGCGCCGTTTCGACTGCATCCCTTCTGCGTCATCCCGTCATGGATCTCGAAGCCAGCATGCGCAAGTCGGTGGAAGCCACCCAGCGCACCTTCAACACCATCCGCACCGGTCGGGCCAACCCCTCCCTGCTCGACAAGATCAGTGTGGAGTACTACGGCGCTGAAACTCCGCTGAAATCGCTCGCCACGATCACCACCCCCGATTCACAGACGATCCAGATCCAGCCCTTCGACAGCGGCTCGATCAGCCTGATCGAAAAGGCGATCGCCATGAGCGATCTGGGGCTAACCCCCAACAACGACGGCAAATCGATCCGCATCAACATCCCACCCCTGACCGAGGATCGGCGCAAGGAATTCTGCAAGCTCGCCTCAAAATACGCCGAGGAGGGCAAGGTGGCCTTGCGCAACATCCGCCGCGATGGCATTGACCGGATCAAGAAACTGGAGAAGGAGGGAGAGTTCTCTGAGGATCAGAGCCGAGACGAGCAGGAGAAGGTGCAGAAGCTCACCGACCGCTTCATCAGCGAACTGGAGAAGCATCTGACCACCAAGGAAGCTGAGATCCTCAAGGTCTGAGGGCTGATCCTTTGACGCGTGATGCCGAGGTGATCGTGCTGGGGGCTGGCGCCGCCGGCGCCGCTGCTGCCTTCCATCTCAGCCACGCCGGCCGCCGGGTGCTGCTGTTGGAGCGCCAGAGCTGGCCGCGGCCCAAGGCCTGTGGCGGCGGCATGGCCGCATCGGTGCAGCGCTGGTTCCCCTTCGATCTCAGCCCGGCGGTGGACCGGGTGATCCGCCGGGTGCGCTTCACCTGGAATCTGGAGGATCCTGTCACGGCCGAGCTCCCCGGAGAGGCGCCGTTCTGGATCGTGCGCCGCCAGCGGCTTGATCAATATCTGGTCGAGCAGGCGGTGGCGGCGGGCTGCAGCCTGGAGAGCCGCTGGAGCGCGAGCGACGTGAGCCGCCATGACTCCCTCTGGCAGGTGCGCAGTGACGACGGCCGCCTGGTACGGGCAAACGCCCTGGTGATTGCCGATGGCTCCACCTCCGCCTTCAGCGCACCGCTGGGGCTGGGCCCGGCCCGGCCCCGCTTTGCCACCACCCTGGCCGCCGAGGTGGATCGAACCACCCAAACCCCGGCAGGCGAAGCCAGCGCCCATGACGATGACACCGCCCATTTCGAGTTCGGCCTGGTGCACCACGGCTTCTGCTGGGCCTTCCCCCGCCAGGGGGGCATGAGCCTGGGGGTGGGTACCTTCATCGGCCGGGACCCGGCCGACCATGCGGCCGTGCTGGAGCGGATGCTGCCCAGCCTCGGCTATGCGGCCACGGCCGGTGAGCGCCGTGGCGCTCCCCTGCGCGTCTGGGACGGCCACCACCGCCTGCATGGCGATGGAGTGATCGCCGTGGGCGATGCCGCCTCACTCTGCGATCCATTCCTGGCGGAAGGGCTGCGACCGGCCCTGATGAGCGGCAGCAGCGGCGCCGCCTGCCTGGAGCGCTGGTTGGCGGGAGACACCAAGGCTCTCGGGGCCTACACCAGCCAGATGCGAGCCGACTGGGGCGAGTCGATGGCCTGGGGCCGGCGGATCGCCCAGGTGTTTTACCGCTTCCCGCGGGTGGGCTATCAGCTGGGGATCAAACGCCCTACCGCGCCGCAGCGCATCGCCCAGATCCTTTCAGGATCGATGGGCTACGGCGACATCGCCCAACGGGTGATCCGCAGGTTGCTGCTGCAACAGGGCTGAAACAGAGCTGACCCGGCGCAGCACATCCGAAGGCACTTGAGAGCCTCTGGCGTACAGCCTCGACAGCGCCAGGCTCCATGGCCGGGCCGGCTGGCGTGATCAGGGCTTGATGCAGTCTTTGAGGTGCCGCAGCCGCTGATCGATCGAGCCGAGCAGCTCAATGGCGAACATGGGAGATTCCTGCACCGCAAACAGGAACTTCTCCCGGTTCATCACCAGCAGCCTGCAGGGACTGAGGGCACGGGCATTGCCATAGCGGCGGTGGTCGTGGGTGACGAGCGCGCCGGCCCCGAACACATCACCGGCCTCGATCTGCTCGTGGCCGGTGTCCCCATTCCAGCTGAGCTGGACCGTGCCCTCCAGAACGCCGAACATGCAGTCGCCGGATTCGCCGGAGCGGAAGATCAGCTCACCCTGGGGAACGGAGACCACCTCGCCGGTGCTGGCCAGGGCGCGCATCGTATCCAGGGCGTTCACAGAAAGCAGGGAGAAGTGACTCCACAGTGTCGCCGATGCCGGGCCCGATCGGGTTAACGGTGCCTCAAGGCCGGCGACTGGAGACGCGGCAGGAGTGACTCACTCCCTCAACGACTCAGGGCCAGCGCGGCTCCCAGACCGCCGCGCACATCCTCAGGGGCGAGCCGGCCATCGCTGTCGGTGTCGAGGGCATCAAACACCGCATCGCTGCCGAGCCACTCCTCACGGGTGATGCAGCCATCGCCATCAAGATCGTTGAGCAGGAAAATCTCCTGCACCGCATGGGTGAAGGCAGCTCCGCCCTCCAGCACCGCCAGTCGGTGGGCCAGCTGGGCCTCCAGAGTTTCGATCGCCTTGGAGAAACCGCGGATGCCCTCATCGAGCTTCTCGGAGGCCATGGGATCCTCCGCCAGCATGGCGCGGAACCCCGCCTCATCCAGGCTGATGCGCGGCTCACTCGGCGCCGGATCGCTGCCGTTGAGCTTGCGGGGCAGCTCTGCCTCGGTGCTGCGCAACTGATCCAGCAGGGCCGGTGAGATCGTCAGCAGATCACACCCCGCCAGCTCAAGAATCTCGTCCAGGTTGCGGAAGCTGGCTCCCATCACCTCGGTGCGGTAGCCGTAGGTCTTGAAGTAATTGAAGATCCGTGTCACCGACACCACGCCGGGATCCTCGGCACCGGGGTAGTGATCGCGACCGGTTGATTTCTTGTACCAATCCAGGATGCGCCCCACGAAGGGAGAGATCAACGTGACGCCGGCTTCAGCCGCTGCCACAGCCTGGGCAAAGCCGAACAGCAGCGTGAGATTGCAGTGGATGCCGTCCTTCTCCAGCCGCTCAGCAGCCTGGATGCCCTCCCAGGTGGAGGCGATCTTGATCAGCACCCGTTCGCGACCAATCCCCGCCTGCTCGTAGAGACCGATCAGTTTGTGGGCCTTGGCCACCGTGGCCTCGGTGTCGTAGCTGAGGCGGGCATCCACCTCGGTGGAGACACGACCAGGCACGATCTGCAGAATCTCCTTGCCGAAGGTGACGCAGATCTCGTCGAGGGCTTCGTTCACCACCTCCTCGGCCGGAGCCTCCGCGCCGATCACTGCCCGCGATTCCTGCAGCGAGCGGTCGATCAGGTTCTGGTAGGTGGGAATCTGGGCCGCCGCCAGGATCAACGACGGGTTGGTGGTGGCATCCCGCGGTGTGAACTGTCGAATCGCATCGATGTCGCCGGTGTCGGCGACCACCACCGTCATGGCGGCGAGTTGATCCAGGAGATTGGCCATCGGATATCGTCCGCTCCCTGAAGGCTAGCCAGACCCCTAGCAGCGGCCTGAGCCACTTGTGGGAATGGCCACAGGCCTGATCAGCCCGATCCCACGGACCTCAGGCGGCGGGCCTGGCAGTGGCCGCGGCGGCGGCGGCCGGCTTGCTGGGGGGGATCTTCTCCAGCACCAGCAGGGCCTCCATGATCTGGCGCGACACCGGCAGGGCCACGGTGGAGCCATAGGCGTTAGCGCCCTGGGGTTCATCCACCACCACCAGGACGGCAAAGCGGGGATCCTCGATGGGCAGCACCGCGACAAAACTGCAGATCCGGGCGCCCGGGATGTAGACGCCATTGCGGGCCTTCTGGGCCGTGCCCGTCTTGCCACCGATGCGATAGGCGGCGAGCTTGGCGCCCTTGCCGCTGCCCTTCTCCACCACCGATTCCATCCAACCCAGCACGACCTTGGTCACAGCCGGATCCAGGAGTTGGACGCCGGAGCGCGACGCCGGGCTGGCCAAGGCATCACCGGAACGAAGTCCCCGGGTGATGTGGGGACTCACCAGCCGGCCACCATTGGCCAGCATGGCGTGCATCTGCAGCAGCTTCAGGGGCGTCAGCGAGAACCCCTGACCGAAGGACGCCACAGCCGGTTCGATCGGATGGGAGACGAACTGCTGGCGATCCTTGAGCTGGCCGGCCACCGCACCAGGCAGGTCGGTGTCTGGCACCGCATCGATGCCGAGCGTATGCAGCCAGTGCCAGAAGCGATCACGCTTCACCAGGGCCATGGCATTGACCATCCCCACGTTGCTCGACACCTGCAGCACGGTGGGGAAATCGATCACCCCGTTGGCCCGCTTGTCGTGATTGAAGATCGGCCAGCCGCCAATCGTGAGGGAGCCGCTGTCGTTGACCCGTCCGTTGGGATCGATCGCCTTCTCCTGCAGGGCCAGGGCCAGGTTGATCGGCTTGAACGTGGAACCCGGTTCATAAAGATCCTGCACCGACCACTCGCGGAACAGACCGGGGTTGAACTTCCAGAATTTGTTGGGGTCATACGTCGGCGTGGACGCAAGGGCCAGCAGCTCTCCGTTGCGCACATCCATCACCAGGGCCACCCCCCGCTTCGCCTTCCACTGCTTGACCTGCTTGCTGAGGGCCTGCTGGGCCACCTGTTGCAGGCGGGCATCAAGGGTCAGCTGAAGGCGCAGATCGTCGCCGTAGAGCACGCCAGCCTGCAGACCCTCCGGCAGGGGGGTGCCATCGGCGCCGCGTCGCATGCGCAGCACCGCCTCATGGCGCTTGAGATCCCGGTCGCGGCTCTGCTCCAGGCCGGCCTGCGGCACCCGCTCCAGGTTGAGGAAGCCCACCACATTGGCGAACAAGGAACCCTGGGGATAGAGCCGCTGTGGATAGGCCTCGAGATCCAGGCCGCTGATGCCCAGTTCCCGGACCCGCTCGGCCGTGTCAGGGTCGAGATCGGTGGCCAGCTTGACTCCGCTGCGGCGGCCACCGATACGGTCTTCCAGGCTGGCCGGAGGCACGGCCAGCACTGGAGCCAGGCGCTCGATCACGTCGGCTGGGGGCCTCAGCTTCTGGGGATCGTCACCCGGGAGGTTGAAGTACCGGGGATGGGCCCAGAGGGTGTAGCGCTCCTCATCCAGGGCCACCAGACGTCCGGTGCGATCCACGATGGTGCGGCGCTTGCCGATCGGCACCTGGGAATGGGTCTGGATAGCCCGGGCCTTGGCCTGCAGCCGGGGCGAATCGACCACCTGCAGCCAGGCCAGTCGTGCCGCCAGACCAGTGAGGCCAACAGCCAGGATCAGATAGACGGACAGCAACCGGCCTGGGGAGATCGGATGCAGATCAACCACCCGACCCGGGGGGCGGCGACGGGGGCGGAGATCGGTCGAGGATGCCGCCATGGGAGGGATCGACGCTGCAGAGACCGGTGAGCCGGAACGTTCAGTAACCAGACGGGATGCGATCGATCTGGATACTGGCCAAGAGTGGCAGGCCCCGTCGTCCAGCCTCTGCCTGGGGAGCTGGCAGATAGACCAGTTTCTCACTGCTGGTGGGTTCGACAAGGCCTGGAGTCCTGGCCACACCGAGATGATGCTGTTCCAGCACAGCAGTGGCTTCCTGGAGGCGATGCTCCAGCACCTGAGAGGTCTCCAGTTCCTGATAGCTACGGGCCCAGTGGGCCTGCCAGTAGAGAGTGAGGGCACTCAGGCCGAGCATGGCCACACCCAGACCGAGCAAGGCTCCGTCACTCGCACGGTGAAGGCCCGCCAGCCAAGGGGAGCGGCGTGCGATCCGGGTCGGAGACATTGATCCCTGGATCAGCTCCAGAGATCGCCGGATCGGGGCTCGCCGGAGGGGTTTGGGGGAGGAGGGGGAGGCGAGCAAAGCCTGGATGGAATCTGCGCAAGTGAACCATTGAACAGGGGCACTCGCAAGCTGTGGCGGCGCCATCCGCAAATCGGCACAGCACAGCCCGCTCCAGGCTCAGCCCCCAAGCAACAGCAGGTTGGAGAAGGTGAGGGCATTCCAGAGGCCATGCATCAGGACGCAGGCCCCGAGCCGGCCGCTGCGCAACCGCAGCCAGCCCAGCCCCAGACCCAGCACAAACAAGGGCGCCAGCTCGCCCAGGCTGAGGTGGGCCAGGGCGAAGAGGGCCGCACTGCCGAGCACGCCTCCCGTACCACCGAGACGCCGCGCCAGGACCGGCAGCAGCACGCCTCGGAACAGGGTCTCCTCGAACAGAGGTGCCAGCACCATGGCCGTCGCGGCAAAACAGAGCAGCGCCGCAGAGTTGCCGCTGGTGAGCACCAGCTCCAGCAGAGGATTGCTGCCGCTTGGATCACTCCAGATCCACTGCAGGATCCAGCCGGTCAGGGCCACCACCGGCAACACCATCACCAGGTGGGAGGCGGCCCAGCGGAGGCTGAGGCTGAGCGGCCGCCAGCGCCACTGCAACCAGCCACCCTCCGGTACAGGTCCCAACCCAGCCAACAGGACAGCGAGCAGGGTCAGGGGGGCGGCCATCAGCCCCAGATAGAGCCCGAGCACCTGCAGCCCCTGGCCCAAAGCCAGGTCCACCCCGAGTGCGGCCACTGCGGAGCTGAGCAGCGGGCCGAGCAGCAGCGGGGTGAGCACTTCACCCAGCAGCACGAAACCACCGGCGATCAGCAGGGTCACATCCACACCGGAGAGGGTGGGGCCCTGCAAGGGGGGAAGGGGCGCCTGGCGACCACGCCAGGCCAGCCACAGCTGCCGCACCAGCAGGGCCAGTCCGAGCAGCAACAGCAGAGCGGGCAGCAGGTTGATGCCGACCAGCCGCCAGAGGGCTCCACGGGCAGGGCCCGCCTCCAGGCATCGCAGCGGCCGATCCTCGGCATCAGCGCTGAGCTGCTCGCAGCCCAGGCGCCGCAACAGCGGCGAGGGTGACCACGGCTCCAGCAGAGTGGCGATCAGGTCGTCGGGCGTCAGGGCGGCCAGCAGGGCGGGATCAGCGACCGCCAGAGCCGAAGGGCTGGCCGCCGGTTCCTCACCGGGCCGGGAGGGGGAGGGAGACCCCAGCAGGGCATCGAGCAGGGGGCGCCGGGAGGGGGGAAGCTCGGCGGTTGCGCGTAAATCCTGCAGCAACGCCCGGGCCTGGGCGTCGTCGCCGCGGCCACGCTCAAGCAGGGCCCACTGCAGCCGCAGCGGCGGAGCGGTCAGTCCAGCCGTGTCGCCATCGAGGCGTTGCAACTCCCTCCGCAACGCTTCCAGCGGATCGGCCCCCACCAGCAGGGGCTGCAACGGAGCGGGAACCGCCGGCGCCGCCAGAGCAGCCAGCTCCAGCTGGCGCAGATCGAGGGCGGTGGCCACCGACGGCCGCTGCAGGCTGTCGAGCAGGCCGTTGAACCAGACCAGGGCACTCAGAGCCAGGCTGAGGAACGCCAGGGCGGGCTTCCAGGTTGCGGAGGACGGAGCCATGCAGTGCGCCGGTGGCCCTGGGATTCTGGTCTGCAGGGGCCGCACACCCCCCGCGACCTGGCTCCCGACCCCTCCCATACGATGGCCGCACCTGCGCCACAGCTCCGTGTCCCTCCGGTTGGTTCTGGTCCGTCACGGGCTGAGCACCTTCAACACCGAGCACCGCATTCAGGGACGCGACGATCTCTCCAGCCTCACCGCCGAGGGCCACGAGCAGGCCCGCCGCACCGGTGAGGCCCTTCGGGATCTGCCCCTCGCCGCCGCCTACTGCTCCCCCCTCAGCCGGGCCCGTGACACGGCCCGAGAGCTGCTGCAGGCGCAGGGCACGTCCCTGCAGGCCACAGCGAACGACGGGCTGCTGGAAATTGATCTGACCCCCTGGACCGGCCTGCTGCGCAGCGAGCTGAGGCAGACCTTTCCCGAGGAGGAACGCCGCTGGCGGGAGGCGCCCGAGACCCTGGAATTCAGCCGCCCCGACGGCAGCTGTTACCGCCCCCTCGAGGAGCTGATGGTCCAGTCCCGGGACTGGCTGAACGGGTTGCTTCGGGATCACGCCGAGGCCGTGACCAGCGCCAGCACGAGCACGGTGCTGGTGGTGGCCCATAACGGCATCCTGCGCTGCCTGCTGCTCACCCTGCTGGGCCTGCCCGCCCGTGAGTTCCGCCGACTGCGCCTCGATAACGCCTCGGTGTCGGTGCTGAACCTGAGCGGCTCGGCCAGCGATCCGGAGGTCCAGATCGAGTCGCTGAACGGCACGGTTCATCTCGGCCGCGGCCTGCCGGTCAAGGGCGATGGACCGAGGCTGCTGCTGGTGCGCCACGGCGAAACCGACTGGAACCGCCAGGGGCGTTTTCAGGGCCAGATCGATATTCCCTTGAACGCCAATGGCCTGGCCCAGGCCCAGGCCGCCAGGTCCTTCCTGGCGGATCAGAGCCTGCAGCGGGCCTACACCAGCTCGATGTCACGGCCGCGTCGCACCGCCGAGGTGATTCTCGAAGACCATCCCGGTGTGCCGCTCACCAGCACCGACGGGCTGGTGGAGATCGGCCATGGCCTCTGGGAGGGCTGTCTCGAAGCCGAGATCGCTGAGCGCTGGCCGCAGCTGCTGGCTGACTGGAAACGGGCACCGGAGACAGTGCTGATGCCGGAGGGGGAAACGATCCAGCACGTGTCGGATCGCTCCCTGCACACCTGGGACGTGATCGCCGCCAGCCTCGATCACGAGGAAACGGCCCTGGTTGTGGCCCACGACGCCGTCAACAAGACGATCCTCTGTGGCCTGCTGGGCCTCCGGCCGGCTGACATCTGGGCGATCAAGCAGGGCAACGGTGGTGTGACCGTGATCGACTATCCCCACGGCGTGGCGGCAGGAGCGGTGGTGAGCTGCCTCAACCTGACCGCCCACCTCGGCGGGGTCCTGGACCGCACCGCGGCGGGAGCCCTCTGATCCGGCCGATGGTGCGCCATCTGCTGGAAGGAGTGACGCTGCTGCCAGGCCCGCAGCAGCAGCCCAGCACCACCGACGTGCTGCTCGAGGACCGTCGCCTGGTGGCTGAGGGCGATGAGGCCCGCCGTCTCCTGCCTCTGGCACCCGTTGTGCGTGTCGACGCTGGCGGCTGCTGGCTGGCGCCTCCCCTGGTGGATCCCCACAGCGTTCTCGAAGATCCATGGGACGGCCGCGCCGAAACCCTGAGCAGCCTGGCTGCGGCAGCCGTGACTGGGGGCTATGGCACCGTGGCCCTGCTGCCGCGTGCCCACGACTGGCGCGACCGGCCCGAGCGCCTGAAGCTGCACTGGCCAGAGCCCCTGCGCCTGCGCCTCTGGGGCAGCCTCAGTCTCAAGGGTGCCGATCAGGATCTGGCCCCCCACGCCGATCAACTGGCCACCGGAGCCCTTGGCCTGGCCGGCGATGACCACCTGCCTCCCCTAGCGCTGCTGGAGAGCAGCTTTCGGCTGGCGGAGATGGCCGAACGGCCGGTGCTGCTGGCTCCGCGGGAGGCCCAGCTGACGCGTCAGGGGTTTGTTCGGGAACGGGTGGAGGGCCTGCGGGCCGGCTGGCCCCTGGATCCGGTGGTGAGCGAAACCCTTCCCCTTCAGACCTTACTGGCCCTTGGCGAGGCCCATCCCTCAGCCCGACTGGTGCTGATGAACCTCTCCACCAGCGAAGCGGTGGAGCAGCTGCGCCGCCATCGCCAGCCACCGCCGGCGACGGTGAGCTGGTGGCACCTGCTGGCCGACAGCGGCCGTCTCGATCCAAGTGATGAAGGCTGGCGGGTGGTCCCCTCCCTGGGCAATCCGGCCGATCGGGAGGCCCTGATCGCAGCCCTGGCGGAGGGATTGATCACGGCGGTGGCAGTGCAACACCAGCCGCTTGATGCCGAGGAACGGCTGCTGCCGGTGGATCAGCGACGCGCCGGCGTGGCCGGCCATGGGCTGGCCCTGTCCCTGCTCTGGCAAGAACTGGTCGTGGGCAGGGGCTGGACCGTGGCGGAGCTCTGGCAGGTGCTCTGCTGGGGTCCGGCTGCCCTGCTGGGGGAACGACCCGAGAGCCTGATCGTCCCCAGTGACCGCTGGATTCTGTTCGATCCTGCAGCGTCCTGGAACTGGGACGGTGGGAGTTGCCGGTCGCTGGCCGCCAACCAGTTGCATTGGGGGCAGCCCCTGGTGGGACGGGTGCGGGCCAGCGGACTCATGGATCCTGCGGACTGGTGCCTGATGGGCTGAGGCTGCCCATCTGATCAAAGGGGAAGAACCGCCAGAACGCCCGGCCGATGATCTCCTTCTGGGGCAGGAAGTTGCCGCCGGGCCAGAAGCGACCATCCCAGCTGTTGGCGCGGTTGTCGCCCAGCACCAGAACGTGGCCAGGCGGCACCACGGTGTTGAGGGTGCGGCAGGGGCCGATGCCCTGGCTGTCCACGGGGCAGTAGTTGTGCACGTAGGGCTCGTTCAGCCTCTTGCCATCGATGAACACCTGACCGCGGGGATCCACCGCAACCCGATCACCCGGCACAGCCACCACCCGCTTGATGTAGGCATCGCAGGCCGGCACCTGCAGGCCCGGCAGGGTGCCGATGAAGGGCAGGTTGACCAGGAGGCAACGGAGTGGATTGGGGGAGCTCTCGCCGGTCAGGACCGGATCAAAGTGATAGGGGGAATGGAACACCACGATCTCGCCGCGACGTGGTTCGCGGCTGCGGTAGGAGAGCTTCTCCACCAGCAGGCGATCCTGGATCTGCAGGCCCGGCAACATCGACCCGGAAGGGATGTACCGGGCCTCCATCAGAAACTGGCGGATACCCAGGGCCACCGCCAGGGTGATCAGCACACTGCGCCAGAAGGCCCAGGGGTTCTCGGCCGCATGCGGATGGGGCGTTTCATCCTGAACAGCGGGTGGATCGGGCCGCGCCCCAGGAACGTCATCGTCGTTGGGCGGATGGGGTAGGGGATCGCTCAATGCACTCATCGACGGCGGCGGCTTGGCCCGAGGAAGGCAGATTAGGCAGAGATCGGCCCGCTGCCCCTTCATGGCACGACCCCGCTGGCAAGCTCAGGTCCCACGCCCCCGCAGCACCCTCGCCCTGGCGTGGGATCGCTTTGTGGCCCTGTGGGCAACGGTGAATCTTCTGTGGGTGGCCTTTGATCTCACCTACATCCCCCTGCGCAATTTCTGGCTGCAGCGCAATCTGTATCCACTGCAATCCCTGCCCCTGCGGGTGCCGGTGCCCTTTCTGCCGGATCTCACCCCCCTGGTGGATCCGATCAAGGGCATCGAACCCCACCGCGAAACCCAGGCCTACCTCGATCAGTTCGAGCGCCTGGATCACTCCCTGCAGACCGGCGCATCCCCAAAGGGAAGCTCACCAGCAGACAGCTTCAGCGCTGAGCAGCGGCGGCTGCTGGCGAAGCAGGTGAAGCTGACGCAGCAGATGATCGACAGCAATCCCTTCCTGGCCGCCAACGCCTCCGGCACACTCGAGAAGATCAAGAATCTGCTGCGGCAGCGGGCCGACGAGACCTCGGCCAAACAGGCCTCGGCCGAACTGCTCGATCCGGCCTGGCTGAGCAGCCACCCCTGGGCCACGGAGCGGGTCTTCTGGCGGGAGCAGCTCCTGCCCCTGGTCGCCACCAACTATTGGCGGTCGATCGACGAAAACGGCCGCCCCACCGACCACTTCTGGTTCTACGACCTGGTGCTGTTTCAGAGCGTCTTCGCCCTGGACATCCTCCTGCGCTGCCTGCGGATCCGGCGGCGACTGCCCGGGCTGAGCTGGAGGGATGCGCTGCTGCGACGCTGGATTGATCTGCCCTTGCTGCTGCCCTTCTGGCGCTGGCTGCGCCTGGTGCCTGTGGTGGAACGCCTGCAGTCCAGCGGCCTGATCAACATCGAGCCGCTGCGGGCAGTGATCAGCCGCGGGGTGGTGGCGATGCTGGCGGTGGAACTGTTTGAGGTGCTGTCCCTGCAGCTGGTCGACGGGATCCAGCAGCTTGTGCGCTCGCGGCGGTGGCCTGAGCGGCTTCGGGCCCTGCGCAGCCACCAGAGCGTGATCAGCCCCGACGAACAGGAACTGGTGGAGCTGGTGCGCATCTGGGCACCGCTGCTGCTCAACCAGGTGGCGCCCCGGTTGGAGCCAGAGATCCAGGGAGTTCTGGGGCATGCCCTGCAGCAGAGCCTGCAGAACACGATCGTGCCGGGGCCGCTGCGGCGGATTCAGCTGCTGATGCAGATGGAGCAGGGGCTGAGCCGGCAGCTGGCCAACGGCATGGTGGAAAGTCTGCTGGACGTCTCCCGAGGCACCGGCGAGCGTCTGCAGCGCCGGGATGATCTACAGCTGGAGCTGCTGCAGCGCTTCATCGACCGCTTCTGGGAAGAACTGGCCTCCGCCCTCGAAAATGGGGAGGCACTGCTGCGATCCCAGGCGCTGCTCTGCTCGCTGCTGGAGCAGCTGAAGCGGACCTACCTCGGCCAGATCAACCGAGCCAGCATCGAGGCCCTCATCGAGGAGCTCGAAGAAATCACCCTGCCATCCTCACTGGCTGGCCATGACGGAACCATTCAAGGAGCAGGAGGCGTTGAGACTGATCCAGGCGACACAGGCAGACAGGGGCAGAATCCGAAGCGCGGAGGACGGTGACGACTGGATGGCTGCCTGCCCATGTCCACGACAGAGCCTGAACCACAGGGAGCCTGAGCCTCAGGCATCCAGACAGAAGGTCTGCCACTCTTCAAGCGAGAAGCCGGTCAGGATCCGCCCGTCGCCGCGCACCAGGAAGGGCCGCTTGATCAGCTTGCCATCCGCTTCCAGGGCATCAAGGGCAGCCTCATCATCCATGGCCTTGACAGCCGCTGCACCGAGAGCCCGATAGCTCTGCCCACTGGTGTTGAACAGGCGACGGCGACCGAGCTGCTCCAGCGCCGCCGCCAGTTCCAGGCGTGTGGGAGGGGTGAGGGTGATGTCCAGCAGCTCAGGCTTGAGGCCCTGGCTGGCCAGCCACTGCTGGGCCTTGCGGCAGGTGGAGCACTGGGCATAGGCGTAGAGACGCCAGCCGCTCACTTCTTGCCGACCAGAGCCTTGAGTGCACCCACCAGGCTGTTGGAGCCCTTGCCCACGCCTGCATCAGGGCGGGTACGGACGGTCACGTCCCCGTTGACGGCCGTGCGGCAGCTGAGGCGGTAGTTCGCCGGACGATCAGCCAGGTACACCTCCTCGACATCACTGCGGGGGGAGAGATTGCGCTGGCCCTCGAGCACCTCGACCACGCAGGTGCCGCACTGGCCAAGGCCGCCGCAATTGTTGACGTTGTTGAGGCCCTTGTAAGGGTTGATGCCCGCATCCAAGGCTGCCTTACGAAGATTGGCTCCTTCGATGCAACCGACCTGCTGGCCTTCGCGTTCAAAACGGATGGTGGGCACGGTCGATCCGGGGGGAATGGGCGCCGCCCAACTTAGGGCACCCACCGCAGCATCCCCTGCAGTTACGGCCCGCCTGAAACGGAGTGTTGAGGAGGCAAAGCGCCCGTAGCATCGCGGCTCACCCTCCAATCCGCACCAGCCGTGGTCGAGGAACGCCAGAGCGACACCAGCCACCCGGCCGATAATGACGGTTACGAGCGGGTGGTCCAGCGGCTGATCCCGGGTTACGCCAGCCTGGCCCGCCTGGCCGTGGCCCTGCTGGCAGCCTCGCCCTTGGCCAGCCGTGAGGGAGCTGCCATCCTTGTGGCCGGCTGCGGTACGGGTTCCGAACTGCTCGAAGCCCAGGCTCAGCGACCCGATTGGAGCCTCACCGCCACCGATCCCTCCGCCGAGATGCTGGCCATCGCCCGGGGCCGGCTCTTAGGCGGCGGCAGGATCGACTGGCGCCAGAGCACGGTTGAAGCACTTGCCGAGGACGAGGCGTCGCAGGGACGCTTTGCCGGCGCCCTTTCGGTGCTGGTGTTGCAGTCGCTCCCTGATGACGGCAGCAAGCTGGCCTTCCTCAGCGCCCTCTGCCGCAGCCTGCAGCCGGGCGGTCAGCTGGTGCTGGTGGATCGGATGCAGCCGGAGCGTTCCCCCTTGCGGAAGCAGGTCGAGGCTGCCTGGATCGGCTTCCAGGAGGCCAGCGGCCTTGATGCCGCCGCCGAGGAGCTGGCGCCTCTCACGGAGCAGACCCACCCGATCGGCCTGGCCCGGCTCGGCGCCCTGGTGAACGCGGCGGGATTCAGTGATCCTGCCCGGATCTTTCAGGCTCTCAACTACGAAGGCTTCCTGCTGCAGCGAGCACGTTGAGGAAGTCGTGATACAGCCCCCACCCGCTCTCAGGGATCCAGGGATGGAACCGAGATGGGGGTGTTGGCAAGCTGGGCAGCTTCCATACAACGCTGCAGCAGAGCGGGTACTTCCACCACATCCAGCCAGCCGGTGATGGTGGTTTTGCGGCCCTCGATACTTTTGTAAGTGCGGAAGAATTCAGCCACATCCTCCAGCTGATTCGGTGAGATCTGGCGGATACTGCGCACGCCAACCTGACGCGCATCGGCAGCCGGCACGCAGAGCAACTTGCCGTCGTTGGCACCACAGTCGATCATGTCGAGGATGCCGATCGGGCGCGCAGTGATCAAACAACCGGCAAAGGTTGGCTCTTCCATGATCACCATGGCATCGAGCGGAGCGCCATCCTCCGCAAGGGTGTTGGGGACGAAGCCATAGTCGAAGGGGTAGCGCACCGAAGAGTGCAGCACCCGGTCGAGGGCCATGATGCCGGCCTCCGCGTTGTACTCATATTTGTTGCGACTGCCGGCCGGGATCTCAACGATCAGATTGACCAGTCCCGGTGCCGGACAGGCCGCCAGTTTGCTGAGATCCATGGCCCGTCTCGCGCAGGGGGATTGTCACGGCAGGCCCTGGAGCCGCGGCGGAAGGCAGCCAGGTGGGCCGTTGAGCCATCACGCTACCGAGGGGCACGAGAACGGTGGCAAGGGCGATGGTGAAGCCCAGAATGGGAGAGAGAGAGAGCTGGATCAGCCCCGGACTGGGGGGCTCCTCAAGGGATTCCTGACCGGTATCGAGACCGTCTTGCTTCTGATCTTCAGGAGTGGTCTGGAGCAAGGCCCCGATCAGTGAGGCGGTGGCAGGAGGAGGATGGTCCATGAAAAAGCGGAACCCACGAGCAAGTCAGCCGCGGCCGGAGGGGCAACTGACCTGAAGGGCCCTACCTGCGGCGACGGCTCAGCTGCGGAACTCATGGCACTGCCCTAAGGAGGGAATGAGGAGCCGCAGCAGCTGGAGCACAGGAAGGGACGAACGGCCTGAGGGGTCCTGAAGACGGGGATGAAAGAAGGAACAGGAATCTTACGTCTCCCTGCAGGCAAGCGATGCATCCAGTTTGGCAACAACTCAAGCGCCTCATTTCAGTCCGCCGATTGAGCCAGTGCAGCTTCTGGCTCTGCGGATGTCACTACGGCAGATGTCGACGATGACGGATCGCTGGCGATTCCTCAGGCAGCTCGCTGGCGATTCCTCAGGCTGCCGGTCGCGCCTGATCAAAGCTGTCGCGGTGGGCAGGCGCAGGCAGGGGGGCTGAGCCCTCCTCGAACGCATCGAGACGGCTGCGGATCGCGCGCAGCTCATCGAGAATCGATGTGAGCAGCTGCTGGGTCGCGGTCGACGGCGAGTTGAGCACCTCCACGGTCACCTCCTTGATCCTCAGGACATCCCGGGCGAAGCGAGCCACCTCATGGGGATGGAACAGCAGCGGATCCTTCTGGTCGCTTCGGTACTCGGGATTGAGCTTGCGTGGATTGAAGGGGGGATTGAGGTTGCGCGGATCGGTGTTGGTGTAGCGATAGACCGAAGCCCTTGAACGGTTGAGCGCCTTCTGGACCTCATCAATGCCGATCAGTCCCTCCGGGGTAATCGCTGCAGCGGCCCCTGCGGCAGGCGGCTCCTGTTCGCTGGCGGGGCGATCAGGTCCGGACGCGGCCGGAACATATCCAGATGGAGCCACTGCCCCATAACCCACCCCTCGGGGCGGAGAAGGGGGAGTCGCAGCAGGGGCACTGCGCAGGCCCGGTGCCAGACCGGTGAAGCCGCTGGCCACCGCCGAAACAGGCGCCGCAGCGCTCGAAGCCAGCCCTCCCGCTCCACCGTTTGTTCCTGGGAAGGGTGGCATGAGACGACAGTTAGACAGGTGGGAAACGCGCCAGACGCTAGCAGAGCTTTCCAGGTGTGCCAGGGGCTCCGCCGTGGGATCAGGCCCCTTCTGCAACCGTCCCGCTCACCCTTGCAGGATTCTTCGACCATCAGTCAGGCCCTGGGCAGTGGTAATTTCCCAAGCCCACTGCCCCACAATGATGCGCGTCTCCCGCCTGATGCTGGTGACGCTCCGGGACGATCCGGCCGAAGCTGAGATTGCCTCGCACAAGCTGCTGTTGCGGGCCGGATACATCCGCCGCATCGCCTCGGGCATCTACGCCTATCTCCCCCTGCTCTGGCGGGTGCTGCGCAAGGTTGCGACGATCGTGCGTGAGGAGCTGGACGCCACCGGGGCCCTCGAGACACTGCTGCCCCAGCTCCAGCCTGCTGATCTCTGGGAGAGAAGTGGTCGCTGGGCCGGCTATACCGCCGGCGAGGGAATCATGTTCCACCTGGAGGATCGCCAGGGCCGCGAGCTGGGCCTGGGGCCCACCCATGAAGAGGTGATCACAGCGCTGGCGGCGGAGCTGCTGCGCTCCTACCGGCAGCTGCCGGTGAACCTCTACCAGATCCAGACCAAGTTCCGCGATGAGATCCGCCCCCGCTTCGGCCTGATGCGGGGGCGCGAATTCATCATGAAGGATGCCTATTCCTTCCACGCCAGCGAAGCCTGCCTGAGGGACACCTACGCAGCGATGGATCAGGCCTACCGCCGCATCTTCAGCCGATGCGGGCTGCGGACCGTGGCGGTGGAAGCCGACAGCGGCGCCATCGGCGGCTCGGCCAGCCAGGAATTCATGGTGACCGCCGAGGCCGGCGAAGACCTGATTCTCACCAGCCCCGACGGCCGCTACGCCGCCAATCAGGAGCGGGCCGTCTCCCTGGCACCCGAAGCGGTGGCGCTCACGGACCAGCCCTGTCAGGAGCTGAGCACGCCGGGGCAGACGACGATCGAACAGCTGTGCAGCGGGCATGGCTTCGATCCGAGCCAGATCGTCAAGGTGCTGCTGCTGCTGGCTCGCTTCGCCGATGGCGCTGACCAGCCCCTGGTGGTGAGCCTGCGAGGAGACCAGCAACTCAACGAGGTCAAGCTGGCCAATGCCGTTCAGGCCCGCCTGGGTGCGGAACGGGGCAGCCTGCTCGAGCTGGCCCCGCTCACGGCCGATCAGCTGGAGCGACAGGGACTGGCGCCCCTTCCCTTCGGCTCCCTCGGCCCGGATCTGAGCGATGCGGTTCTGTCTGGAGCCCGGGACTGGACCCCGCGCTTCCTGCGGCTCGCCGACGGAACCGCCGCCTCTCTGCAACGCTTCGTCTGCGGGGCCAACCGCCTCGACACCCACCGCGTCGGTGCTCGCTGGGGGCCATCCAACCCCTGTCCGGAGTCCCTGGATCTGCGCGCCGCCCAGCCTGGCGACCGCTGCCAGCACGACCCGAGCCAGGAACTGGAGGCGGCCCGAGGCATCGAAGTGGGCCACATCTTCCAGCTGGGCCGCAAGTATTCCGAGGCCCTCGACGCCCGTTTCACCGCCGAGAGCGGAGCCGACGAGGCCCTGTGGATGGGGTGCTACGGCATCGGGGTCTCGAGGCTGGCCCAGGCCGCGGTGGAACAGAACCACGACCGCAACGGCATCTGCTGGCCCGTCTCGATCGCGCCCTTCGAGGTGATCGTGGTGGTGGCAAGCAGCCAGGACAGCCAGCAGGTGACCCTGGCTGAGCGGCTGTATGGCGAGCTGCAGGAGGCGGGCCTGGAGGTGCTGCTGGATGACCGCAACGAGCGCGCCGGCGTCAAGTTCAAGGATGCGGACCTGATCGGCATCCCCTGGCGTCTGGTAGTGGGCCGCGGCGCCGCTGACGGCCAGGTGGAGCTGGTGGAACGGGCCAGCGGTGACAAGCAGGATCTCAGCGCCGACGAACTCCTGGCCGAACTGCTGCCCCGGATCCAGGCGGGCCGCCAGGGTCTGCGCAACCCGGCCCAGGGCTGAGCGCTGGCCTGTCGATGTCCAATCCCTAGGATTCCCCAACCCTTTGCCAATTCCCCATGGCTGCCTTCTGGCAACGCGTCCAGCACCGGTTGCGTGCTGTACTGGTGGCTCTGGGTCTGTGCCTGGCGCTCGGGCTCACGGCCTGCAGTGGAGCCTCCTCGGGCCTGAGCGGCAACTATGTGGACGACACCATGGCCGTGGCGCAGAGCCTCCTGACCACGATCGCGATCCCGCAGGACGATCCTGGACACGCCGCCGCCGAGACCGAGGCCCGGGCCCTGATCAACAGCTACATGGCCCGCTACCGGCCCCAGAGCAGTGTCAATGGCCTGAGCTCGTTCACCACCATGCAGACGGCGCTCAACTCCCTGGCCGGCCACTACACCAATTACGCCAATCGGCCCCTGCCCGATGCCCTGAGGGAGCGGCTGGAGAAAGAGCTGCAGAAAGCCGAACGCAACGTTGTGCGAGGCACCTGATCCCCCTGTCCTCGCTCAGCCCGTCGAGCTGCCCCCCAGGACGGCGTCAATCCAACGACGAGCACACGCCGTTCCAGTCTGGGCAGCTTTTTCTGTCTGCGGGTCGCAGGATTCATGGCGGCGGCCTGCGAAGTCAGGCCCGAAAAAATCTGTTGGCGAAAGGGAGGGATGGAAACCGGCTCACCAGGGCGGTCGACCCAGGGATTTTGACGAAAAGCCACCTGATCTGAGAGGCTTTCGGATTGTGCTTTGAAGCGGCTTCGGGCCGCTGTGTTCTTCCTTGGCCAACGTTGTCGTCATCGGTGCGCAGTGGGGTGACGAGGGGAAGGGAAAGATCACGGATCTGCTGAGCCGCTCCGCCGATGTGGTGGTGCGCTACCAGGGAGGCGTCAACGCCGGCCACACGATCGTGGTGGATGGTCGGGTGCTGAAGCTGCACCTGATTCCCTCCGGAATTCTCTATGCCGACACCACCTGCCTGATCGGCTCAGGCACGGTGGTGGATCCCAAGGTGATGCTGGTCGAGCTCGACATGCTGCTCGGCCTGGGCATCGATGTGAGCGGCCTGCAGCTGGCGTCCACCGCCCATGTGACCATGCCTTACCACCGCCTGCTGGATCAGGCGATGGAACAGCGGCGCGGCGATCGCCGCATCGGCACCACCGGCCGCGGCATCGGCCCCACCTATGCGGACAAGGCCGAACGCAACGGCATCCGGGTGATCGATCTTCTCGATGAGACCCGCCTGCGCGACCGGCTCGCCGGCCCCCTGGCCGAGAAGAACGAGATCCTCCAGAAGCTCTACGGCCTCGAACCGCTCGATTTCGAGGCGGTGGTGGCCGAATACGTGGGCTACGGCCAGCGCCTCGCCCCCCACGTGGTGGAGTGCACCCGCACCATCCATGAAGCGGCCCGGGCCCGCAAGAACATCCTGTTCGAGGGCGCCCAGGGAACCCTGCTCGACCTGGACCATGGCACCTACCCCTACGTCACCTCCTCCAACCCGGTGAGCGGTGGGGCCTGCATCGGAGCCGGCGTGGGTCCCACCCTGATCGACCGGGTGATCGGCGTGGCCAAGGCCTACACCACCCGCGTCGGCGAAGGTCCCTTCCCCACCGAACTGGAGGGCAGCCTCAACGACCACCTCTGCGATCGTGGCGGCGAGTACGGCACCACCACCGGCCGCCGCCGCCGCTGCGGCTGGTTCGACGGCGTGATCGGTCGCTACGCCGTACAGGTGAACGGGCTCGACTGCCTGGCGATCACCAAGCTGGACGTGCTCGATGAGCTCGACGAGATCCAGGTGTGCGTCGCCTACGAACTCGACGGCGAGCGCATCGTCCATTTCCCCAGCAGCTCCGAAGCCTTCGCCCGCTGCAAACCGATCTACGAGACCCTGCCCGGCTGGCAGACCTCAACCGCCGACTGCCGCAGCCTCGACGATCTGCCCGGCACCGCGATGGCGTACCTCCGCTTTCTCGCCGAACTGATGGAGGTACCGATCGCCATCGTGTCGCTCGGCGCCAGCCGGGATCAGACGATCGTGGTCGAGGATCCGATCCACGGTCCCAAGCGCGCCCTCCTGAACGTCTGAGGCATCGCCATGACGACCAAATCCTTCGACGTGGTGGGCATCGGCAACGCCATCGTGGACGTGCTGGTGCAGGCCGACGACCGCTTTCTCGGCGACCATGGCCTCACCAAGGGCACCATGGCCCTGATCGATGAGCAGCAGGCCGAGCAGCTCTACGCCAGTGTCGGGCCTGGCCTGGAGACCTCCGGCGGCTCCGCCGCCAACACCCTGGCCGGCATCGCCCAGCTGGGCGGCCGAGCCGGCTTCATCGGCCGGGTGCGGGATGACCAGCTCGGAGCGATCTTCAGCCACGACATCCGCTCGGTGGGCGCTCATTTCGACACCCCCGCAGCCCGCAGCGGCCCCTCCACGGCCCGCTGCCTGATCCTGGTCACCCCCGATGCCCAGCGCACCATGTGCACCTATCTGGGGGCATCCGTTGGGCTTGATCCCACCGACCTCGACCTCACCCTGGTGAGCCAGGCCAGGCTGCTTTACCTGGAGGGCTACCTCTGGGACAGCGAAGAGGCCAAGCGCGCCTTTCTGGCCGCGGCCGAAGCCATCCGCGCCACTGGCGGCGAGGTGGCCCTGAGCCTCTCCGATGCCTTCTGCGTGGAACGGCACCGCGACAGCTTTCTCGAGCTGGTTGATGGTCACGTCGATCTGCTGTTCGCCAACGAGATGGAGATCACGGCCCTCTACCGGGCCAACAGCTTCGAGGAGGCCGCCGATCAGGTGCGGGGCCGCTGCAAGGTGGCGGCCCTGACCCGCAGTGAACAGGGCTCCCTGATCCTCAGCGGCGACACCACGATCCAGGTGGAACCGGTGGTGCTGGGCAACCTGATCGATACAACCGGAGCCGGGGACCTCTACGCCGCCGGCTTCCTGTACGGCTACACCCGCGGCGAGAGCCTGGAGCGCTGCGGACGGCTCGGATCGCTCTGTGCCGGTGCGGTGGTGACCCAGCTGGGTCCGCGCCCCCAGGGCTCACTCAAGGACCTGGTGGCGTCCCACCTGGGTTGAGTGGAGCTTCGCCAAGCCCGCAGCTCTCGGCCAGCCACCGCCCGTAGGCGGCACTGGCCGCCACGGGCCAGTGGATCCACTCGGGCGTGTCGTAGCTGTGCAGGGCCCGCACGGCGCTCTCCAGGTCGACCAGGCGGGAGGCATGGGTCTTGAGCAGCAGCTGCACCTCCTCAGCGGTTTCGATCGCCCCCTGCCAGCGGTAGATCGAACGGAGCGGCGTCAGGGCGACACAGGCCACCAGCCGCCGTTCCACCAAGACACGAGCCAGGGCCTGGGCCCTCTCGACATCGGCCTCCGTGGTGAGGGCCAGCACCAGGGAAGCGGGGCCGGCGGAGCCATCCGCGCTGGGTTCAGGCTGGGGACCCTCGGCCGGCAGATGGCCAGCCTGCGGCATGGCGGCCGGCGGAGGATCCGCCTGTTGCATGGCGGCTGCCTGGGGGCAACCGGTTTTGCTGGACTCCATGGCGGGCATGGGGGGCTTCAGATGCTGCCCATGCTGGAGCGGCTCAAGCGGGCCAGCCGATCCGCTCCAGCAAAGCCGCCCAGGCGAGGCCCTGGCGCGCATGTGGTTCCTGTGGAGCGCGCAGCAACAGCAAGTGCAGTCCGAGATCCGCCGCCAGCGTTCGCCAGAGGGTTTCGGTGCGCCCGCCGGACTGGCGGCAGAGCACGTGACTGATCGCCCAGCGGCGACACAGGGCCCGTTCCACCGCGGCACCGACTGCGGGCCGCAGACAGGCGATCCTCTCGGGGGGCAAGCCGGCCGCCAGGGCCAAGGCCAGGGCACTGGGAGCCGGCAGCACCCGGGCGAAGTGGCGCGCTCCTTCACTGGAGGCCAGCGCCTCGGGTAACTGCCGCGAGCCGATCGCCAGCAGCAGCCGTCGGCCCTGCCAGGGACCGCACCCCTCGAGGGCAGACACCCCCTCCAGCAGCAAAGGCTCTGGAGAGGACGGCTTTGGCGTGGTCGGCCATGGTGCACCACTGCCCGTCGCCGGCTCCAGTGCAGGCTCCCGCGCAGGGTCGGCCCGCAGCAGGCGCAGCAGGGGCTGCTCCAGGGCAGCGCAGGCCCTTTGCAGCTCGTCTGAGATCCGCACCGCAAAGGGATGGCTGGCATCCACGACCCAGCGGAAGGGGCGCCCCTTCCGCTGGGCCTCCTGCAACACCTGCGCCACACCCTGCGGCCCGAGGGCGCCCACCCCAATCTCCAGGGCGGGATGGGGGGCATAGGCGCGCACGGCCGCGGCCGTGACCACATTCACCTGCACCCGCCAGCCGCGTTGCAGCAGAGCGGCCGCCAGCGGCGGCCCTTCGCCCGTGCCGGCAACCAACCAGAGACGATCCTGAGCCACAGGAGCAGCGACAGGGCTTGAGCGGTGCATCAGGATGGGGTGATCAACCGGCCGGCGGGGCGTGAATCACTGTTTGCTTGAAGTGGAGGTGCTGGAGGCTCCCCAGATCCGCTACACCCAGGACAACCAGACCCCGATTGCGGAGATGGCGGTGCGGCTCGATGGCCTGCGGCCCGATGATCCGCCGGGGCAGCTGAAGGTGGTGGGCTGGGGCAACCTCGCCCAGGATCTGCAGAACCGGGTCCAGGTGGGCCAGCGGCTGGTGCTGGAAGGTCGACTGCGGATCAACACCGTGAGCCGACCCGATGGGGTCAAGGAGAAGCGGGCGGAATTCACCCTTTCGCGGCTGCACCCGATCGGACCGGACGGCAGCAGCTCTGGCGGACCGGCACTGGGCGGCGCTGGCATGGCCCCAGCAGCGGGCCCTGGGATGGCTGGCGGCCAACGTCCAGCGGCGGCGGCGCCCCAACGCCGCACGGCTGGT
>NZ_JAYGIC010000035.1:0-32845 GCF_034931105.1 Synechococcus sp. CCY9201
CTGCTTCCGCTTCAATCGGCGCTTTGCCATGGCTGAGATGACCGAGCGCATCGCCAATGCAGTCTGCTGCTGCATGCCTTGCACGGAGCGGGATCTCAGGCTTGCGGAGGCTTATGGGTAATCAAGTAAGACCATACCTGTGTCACAGACCTCCTCGCAGGTATGGTTTTCATGGATGGCCCCCCTCTACCAGGAAAGATGGCGCCTCTCAACAAGCATCGTCTGCGGACCCCCGCCTTGCCTGCCGAACACAGGCCGTCTTCATTTCACTTCTCACACTGACACTCAGCCTCTACCCCGGTCAGGCGAGTTTCAGGATGGTGTCAAAGCATGGGCTGAGCCATTCAGAAACAGTGCCACAAGGATTTCTCTGCATACTCCTCCATTCGCTCTGGACGGGCATGAGTCGATGGCATGGCTGCATCTACCGCTCAAATGAGAAGATCTACTTCCAGCTGTTCATCGTATTGATCACTATCCAGCCCTTCTTCTTCACTTCGTCGTAGGGCAGCTGGATGACGGTGCCAAGGGGAGCCATGACAGCGATGTTCAGCTTCATCACCACGACAGTATTGGTTCTCATGCTGGGCTAACAGCATGAGAACCAATGATTCAATCGCGATGGAGGACTACTGCAACGACATCGGAGGACAAGGGCTCGATACAGTCGCTTGTGACGATTTGGGCTTCCCCCGGTTTCAAGGACAAGTCGATAAGGGTCACGTCATGACCATCAGACTGTCCATCGATGACCAATCCATCCAGAACCAGATGTCGGTTTACGGTGCAACAGAAGGCTGAGGCCGTGGAGCTTTACCTGCAAGAGAGCCTTTCCTGCAACACCGTGGCCGAGCGGCTCGGCCTTCCCACCAGCAGCCTGGCTCGCTGGGTGCGGCAGGCCCGCATTGATCGGGGCCAGGCTGGCACCCGTGACCAAGGCCTGCTCACCAGTGAGGAGTGCACCGAGCTCAACCGGCTCCGCAAGGAGGTGCGAGAGCTCAGGAGGGAGAAGGATTTTTTCAGGCTGGCGGCAGCGCACGTTGCCAAAGAGCCGCTGCCGCCGAAGGGTTTCGCCTGATCGACCAGCTGGCCACACGTCCCTCGGTGGCTTGGCTGTGCCGGCAGCTGGGAGTGGCCCGTAGCGGCTACTACGCCTGGCGACACCGGCAGGAGGCGCCGGGACAGCGGGCGGCCGAGAACGCCGTGATCACCGCTGAGATCCAGGCGGTGTTCCATGGGCACCGCGGCTTCTACGGCTCCCCTCGGATCCACCAGGAGGCGCGCGCAGCAGGCCATCCGGTGGGCCGCCACCGTGTCGCCCAGCTCATGCAGAGGGCTGAGCTCAAGGCCCGGACCCGCAAGGCGTTCCGGCCCTGCTCCAGGGACCGCAGTGGAGCCGCTGGGGTGGTGGAGAACCTGCAGCAGCAGCTGCAGCATGTCCGCGAAGGGCTGCAGTTGGGACAACGCCGTGGTGGAGAGCCTTTTCTCCACCCTGTAGCCGAAGGCTTCTGCGAAGCAGTAGCTCGAACTCGATCTCGATGACAATCGAGAAGTCTTGATCTCACCCCAACAGCTGCAGCGCGATCTTGCGTTCTGGATTGAGGGGTATGACAACCGCGAGCGCCGCCATTCAACGATCGGTTACATCAGTCCGATCGACGATGAGCAGCGATGCATCGTTGCCCCTACACTCACTAGCGTGAACCTTTGATCGGTGTCGACGAAATCGGGGGAACCCCATGGGGAGCCCAGACGCGGAATGCCACACCATCTGAACTGAGGTTGGAGCCCATGTCTGGAAGGGCGAGCTGCGTTTCCATCGTTGACTCCGACTGAGGCCACCGTTTCAGAATGAGCGGGACCCAGAGCTCTGGAAGACGAAAGGGGAAGCCAGCTTCACCGTCAGATCCATCAGCTTGGATCTGCGGCCTGATGCAGGTCAACAATTTAGCTTCATCACTCGTTACGCTATTGAAAGGCCTTGCTGCAGCTTGCATCTGCACCTTCGTCGCCGGAGAAACGCGCCATGGGCGACCGACCAACATTCGCCGCCTGCGGGCATGGGTAGCCTTTGATTGTGACTCAGATAGAGACAGACTCTATGGCGATTCATCCAAGAAATCTTGTTGCTTCGCTAGTAGCGTTAGCACTCATGATTTCCACCTTGCTGATTCCATTGCCTGCCATGGCCATGGCCAGCGATCACGTTTCCCACCCCATCGTCATTGGAACCATGTCAAACAGAATGGATGCTACCGCTAAAGAAGCAGAGGGCAAGTTGGAATCTGCCTATGGTGAATTGACTGGTGATACTGGACACCAAATCAAAGGAAAAGCCAAGCAGGTTCAGGCCTCTGCCATGAACACAGCAAAGGACATGAAACAAGGTGCAAAGTCAGTTGCCAGGAACGTTCGTGATGCAGCCGGACAAATGGCAGACGATCTGAGCTGAACCACACAGACGTCGCCATTGCAGGATGGCGACGTCTGCTGACAACTCCATGCTCAGGCTGGCAATCGCTAGGCTGAGCGTGATCTCATCCAATCACGATTCATTCCCGTTCACGGAGAGAAATGATGCTGGAGTCAATCGCCGTACTCTTGGTCGTTCTCTGGCTGCTCGGCTTGCTGACCAGCTTCACCTTGGGAGGATTGATCCACATCTTACTCGTGATCGCAGTGATAGCGATTATATTCCGCCTGATCAGCGGGCGTCGTATCTGAATCCTTATGAGGCACCCAAATCCCATGAATCCATATATTATTGTTGATACGGCTAAAGCATTCGATCAGGCAAGTGCCGATCTTCAGGCCGCTGTGACAGCGAACGGATTCGGCGTGTTGGCAGTACTTGATCTCGGTGACAGCCTGCGCAGCAAAGGTATCAACTTCTCCGAGCAGTGCCAGGTATTTGAAGTGTGCAATCCCCAGCAGGCAGCCTACGTACTGAGCAAGGACATGAAGCTGACCATGGCCCTGCCCTGCCGGATCTCCGTCTTCACCGAAGCAGGCCAGACCAGGATCGGCATGATCCGGCCCGAAGGCATGCTCAGCAACTTGTCTACCGAACCAGGCTTGATGGAGCTGGCCCACGACGTTGAATCCGCCACGACAGCCATCATCCAGTCTGCGGCAATATGAACAGCAGCAGCATGAGCGGCGGCGGCCTGCGCTCACGATGATGCCCAACAATCACGCAGACAACCGGCCTTAGACCCGAGGCAAGGAGAACCACAAAACAATCCCATCGAAGGACGGATTCACCCCTACGAAGAAATCCAACCAAGAACCCCAACGACGATGAGTCCAGCACAGCAGCGCCATGGGCACACTGGGGAGTTGGACGACCTGGATGGACAGCAGCAGCAGGACAAGCTGAAGTCGTCAGCGAATGGGCTGAGTCAAAGCGAAGCGCTGCGTCGCTTGGCTCAGTATGGCAGTAACGAACTTGCCGAAAAGAAGACGAATCAGTTTCTGAAGCTTCTGACCTATTTCTGGGGTCCGATTCCATGGATGATCGAAGCGGCGGTGCTCCTCTCCGCAGTGGCCCAGCATTGGCCCGACTTTGCCATCATCCTGCTGCTGCTTCTCGCCAATGCGGTGATCGGCTTCTGGGAAGAGCACCAGGCTGGTCATGCCATCGCGGCACTCAAAGCCAAGTTGGCCATGAAGGCGCAGGTGAAACGGGATGGCCACTGGACCACTCTGGAGTCGCGAGACCTGGTACCGGGCGACGTCATCCATCTACGCCTCGGCGACATCGTGCCGGCGGATGCTCGCTTGCTGGATGGTGATCCGCTGCAGGTGGATCAGTCGGCGCTGACGGGTGAATCATTGGCGACCATGCGCCAGTGCGACGACGCCGTGTTCTCGGGATCGATCATCCGCCGGGGCGAAATCGATGCCATGGCCTACGCCACAGGAGCGAACACATTCTTCGGCAAGACAGCTGAACTGGTGCAGGCAGCGGCCAGCGTCAGTCATTTTCAGCAAGCCGTTCTGAAGATCGGCAATGTTCTGATCCTGCTGGCTGTGGCGCTGGTCTCGGTGATCATCACAGTCGCGCTGCTGCGCGGCGACCCACTGCTCACCACCCTTCAGTTCGCCCTGGTCTTGACCGTGGCTGCCATTCCCGTGGCCATGCCCACCGTGCTCTCGGTGACCATGGCGGTGGGAGCACGTCTGCTCACGAAACAAGGGGCGATCGTGACGCGGTTGGCGGCCATCGAAGAATTGGCTGGCGTGGATGTGCTGTGCTCAGATAAAACGGGCACACTGACCCAGAACACGCTGACCCTTGGCGATCCATTCAGCGTCAGGTCGTCCAGCTTGGATTCATCCAGCGGAGACAGGGATCCGGATCTGGTGATTATGACCGCAGCCCTGGCCTCACGATCCGACAACAAGGATCCAATCGATCGGGCTGTGCTGGACGGACTGGGCGATCCCCAGAGACTGGATGGCTATGAGTTGGTTCATTTCCAGCCCTTCGACCCGGTGCATAAGCGAACCGAAGCCACCGTCAGAGGATTGGACGGGCTCGAATTCAAGGTCACCAAAGGTGCACCGCAAGTGATCCTGGCGTTATCGGCCAATCGTGCCGAGGTGTCGGCTGCCGTGGATCGCGCGATCAGCGAATTTGCCGCACGAGGGTTCCGCTCGCTGGGCGTGGCCCGCACGGATACACAGCAGCAGTGGCAATGTCTTGGAGTCTTACCCCTGTTTGATCCTCCGCGCGACGAAGCCAAAGCGACCATCGCCACGGCACACCAGATGGGCGTGACGATCAAGATGGTGACAGGTGATCAATTGCCGATCGCCCAGGAAACAGCCGAGAAGCTGGGGATGGGCTCGATGATTCTCGATGCCAGTGGGTTCGGGGCCACCACAGCTGATCAGTCGAAGCGCTTGGAGGAGTCGATCGAGAAGGCGGATGGATTCGCCCAGGTGTTCCCTGAGCATAAGTTTCAGATTGTGGATGTCCTCCAGCAGCACGGTCACATCGTCGGCATGACAGGCGATGGGGTCAACGATGCTCCCGCACTGAAAAAAGCCGATTGCGGCATCGCCGTTTCGGGCGCAACGGACGCGGCGCGTGGCGCGGCTTCGATCGTGCTGATGCAGCCGGGACTGTCCGTGATTATCGAGGCCATCAAGGCAAGTCGCAAAATCTTCCAGAGGATGAACAGCTACGCGATTTACCGCATCGCCGAAACGCTGCGTGTTCTGCTATTCATGACCGTCTCGATCCTGGTTTTCAACTTTTATCCTGTATCCGCCGCGATGATCGTGATGCTGGCCCTGCTGAATGACGGCGCCATCTTGTCGATTGCCTACGACAACGTACATGTCAGCAGCGATCCAGAACGATGGAACATGCGCACGGTCATGGGGATCGCGGCAGCCTTGGGCGCCATTGGTGTCGTTTCAGCGTTTGGGTTGTTCTACCTGGCGGAGCGCGTCTTTCATCTTGACCGTGCCCATAGTCAGACCCTGATGTACCTGAAGCTCTCCGTGGCTGGACATCTGACCATCTTCCTCACACGCACGCGCGGACCTTTCTGGTCCATACGACCAGCACGGGTTCTGCTGTTGGCCGTTTGCGGCACGCAACTGGTGGCGACTCTGATCGCGGTGTATGGATGGCTGATGACCCCGCTGGGGTGGGGTTGGGCCCTAGTGGTCTGGGGCTATGCCCTGGCTTGGTTCTTGGTCAACGATCGGTTGAAATTGATGGCCTATTCGATCCTGAGCCCACAGCTGCATTCCGATTGACCAGGGGTGAGCCACGACGCCCATCCGAGCCCGCAATGCCGAACAAGGAGAGGCCGCGGCCAGGATCGCCATAGGGTTGGTCAGCACCTCCACCCTGGCCTCACCTGCCCCTTGCGGCCCAACGCCCGTGATCCAGTTTCTCCACACCGCCGATTGGCAGCTCGGCAAGCCCTACGCCCGGGTCAGCGATCCCGACAAGCGGGCCCGCCTGCGCCAGGAGCGTCTGAGCGCCATCGGACGGCTGGGGCAGGTGGCGCAGCAGCACGGGGCCGCCTTCATCGCGGTGGCGGGTGATCTGTTCGATTCCCATCAGCCCACCCGCTCCGACGTGTCGGCCGCCTGCAGCGCCATCGGGGCCCTGGAGCTGCCGGTGCTGGTGATTCCGGGCAACCACGACCACGGCGGCGCCGGCAGCCTCTGGCAGGAGTTCTATTTCAAGGAGGAGCGTCAACAACTGGCCCCCAACCTGCATGTACTGCTGGAGCGCCAGCCGTTGGAGCTGGCCAGCCTCGGCCTCGGCGCCGGGGTGGTGCTGCCCTGCCCATTGCTGCGCAAGGCCGAACCCGTCGATCCCACCGCCTGGTTGCGCCACCTGGACTTCACCGCCTGGGCAGACCAGCCCCGCATCGTGCTGGCCCATGGATCGATCCAGGGATTTGGCGCGGAAGACAGCAGCGACACCGACGACGAGAATCCGCCGGTGCCCACCAACCGCATCGATCTGGCCCGCCTACCGGCCGGGGAGATCGACTACATCGCCCTCGGCGACTGGCATGGCCTCAAGCAGGTGAGCCCGCGGGCCTGGTACGCCGGCTGTCACGAGATGGACCGCTTCCCCCGCAGCGCCGCGTACCGCTCCGGTCAGGTGCTGATGGTGAGCGTCTCGCGAGGTGGGCAGCCAGAAACCTTTCCGGTGCCCACCGGTGGCATCCGCTGGCATCAGATCGCCCACCGGTTCAACAGCGACGCCGACCTGGAGCGCCTGGAGCAACTGCTGCGGGATGCCATCGGCCCCCGCAGCAACGAAGACCTGCTGCTGCTGGAGCTTGAGGGCAGCATCAGCCTGGCCGCTGCCGGCCGCCTGCAGGATCTGCTGCAGCGCCTCGAGGCCCGCCTGCTGCGCCTCAAGCGGCGCGACCACACCCGTGTCGCCCCGGATGCGGCCGAACTGCGTCAGCTCACCCGGCGCTCCGGTGATCCGTTGGTGGCCCGCGTGGCCCAGCGGCTGCAGCAGCTGATCGAGAGCAGCCCGGAAGACTCCGCGGAACTGGCCCGCATGGGCCTGCGCGAACTGCACCGCGCCTGCGAAAGCCACTGAAGACGGACGATCCACGAGGACACACCAGCCCATGCGCCTGCTTTCGGCCCGCATCCGCGACTACCGCCTGCACCGTGACCTGACGGTGAACTTTGATCCCCGCTTCACGGTGATCGCTGGACCGAACCAGTCGGGCAAGAGCACCCTCGCCGAAGCCCTGCACCGGGCCCTGTTCCTGCCGGTCAAGACCGGTGGCGCCGTGCTCGAGGGCATGAAGACCGATCCCTTCATGGCCGATCCCGAGGTGGTGCTGGCCTTCGCCGCCGGCGGCGACACCTGGACGCTGCGCAAACGCTTCGCGGGCAGCCGCGGCAGCATCGCCTTGCAGGACTCCGGCGGCCGCAGCCTCCAGGGCGATGCCGCCGAGGAACGGCTGGCTGAACTGATCGGCACCGCCGCCGTGGCCCGCAACCGTGCTGCCGCAGACCAGCTCAAAGAGCGGTGGGGCCATCTCTGGGTCTGGCAGGGGTCCGCCAGCGACAACCCCCTGGCGCTCAGCTCCAGCGCCTATGACCACGACCGGCTGGTGGAGCGTCTGCAGGCCGGTGCCGACCTGGGGGTGCAATCGCCCCTGGATCTGGCGGTGCTCGACGACATTCAGACCCGCTGGGCCACGGTCTTCACCCCAGGCAGCGCGACGCGTGCTCCCCAGCTGCGCCGGGGATCGGAGTTGCAGCGGGCCCGCGAGGCGATGCAGCAGGCCGAGGTTGAGCTGGCCGCCATCGGCGACACGTTGCAGCAGCAGGCGCAGGCCCAGCAGGCCTATGCATCGGCGACTGAGCTTCAGGACCGCCTGGCCATCGAACTGCCGCAGCGCCGCAAGGAACGCCAGGCCCTCGAGGAACGCCTGGGGCGCAGCCGTGAGCTCCAGACCCTGATCGACCAGGAGGGCCCTCTGCTGGAAGGGCTGCGCAAGCAGCTGGACGAGCAGCGGCGCGACCAGCAGGAACTCCAGCAGCAGGGCCAACAGGTGGCCGCGCTGGAAGCCGCGCTGGCGCCAAAAGCCGCAGAGCACGGAGCCCTGTGCAGCAAACTCCCGGCGGCTGAGCAACAGCGGCAGGTGGCACGTACCCAGCTCGATACCCTGCGGCAGGCCAGCGCAACCGGCACAACCGCCGCTGAACAGATCGAGCAACGGCTCAGCCGTGTCCGCCTGCAGCTTCAGAAACAGGAACTGGCGCAGCAGCTCTCCAGGGTCGAGCAACTGCAGGCAGACCTGACAGGCCTGGAGAAGGATCTGCAGCGCCTGCCCGCGATCGATGCCAAGGCGGTGGAGGCCCTGCGCCGATTAGGGGAAACTGTCCAGACCAGCCGCGCCAGGGCGGAGGCCATGGCAACGGGCCTCGAGGTGATCCGAGCCGGCCAGTCCATCCGGGTGGATGGCGAGGACCTGACTGCCGGCACCACCCGGTTGCTGGCCGAACCGACCGTGCTGAGGGTGGGCAACGACGTGGAGTTGCGGCTGGTGCCCGGTGGTGGCACCACCGCCGCTGCGGCGCAGCAGAAGCTGCAGGACGCGGATGCGGCCCTCGGTAAGGCCCTGAGGCTCTGGCAGGTGAGCAGTGTGGAGGAAGCTGCCACCGCCGAGCGTCGGCGCAGTGACCTGCTGGCGGAACGGGAACGGCTGGCCGCTCAGCGTGGTGCCGAGGATCCGGCGAGCATTCGCCAACGCCTCACGGCCCTGGAGGCACAGCTCGCAGCACAGCCCGCCGATCCGATCGACGACACGGCGTCCGATCAGGACTCGACAGCCCGGCTCGCTTCCCTGGAGCTGGACCTGCAGAACGCCCGTGCCGTCCGAACCCAGGCTCTCGCCGCGGAGCAACAGCAGCAGCGCAGCCTGGAAGCCAGCGAAGCGGCGCTTGAGGCCCTCAAGGCCTCGATCGAGACCACCAGCCAGGCACTCCGCGATGGGGAGTCGCAGCTGCTGGAGGCCCGGACCCGCATCAATGCCGTGCTGCAGCGTTGCCGTTCCGCCGCCAACCTGGAGACGGTGATCACCGAGCTGGTCACGCGCCTGCAGCAGAGCGAAGCCAGGCTCGCCGCGCTGGTAGCCGAGCGGGCCGCCCTCGAGCCGGACCACCTGGATCTGCAGGCCCGGAGCCTCGATCGGGCCATCGCCACGCTGCAGCAGCAGGAGCGTGAGGCCCATGAAGCCCGCATCCGTGCCGAGAGCCGACTGCATGGCGATGGACGCATCGATCTGCAGGCTGAACTGGAGCAGAAACAGGCCGAACTGGAATCGCGGCGGGTGGAGCGGGAGCGCCTCGAACAGGAGGCCGGCACGCTCAACCTGCTGCGCCAGCTGCTGGAGGAGGAACAGAACGCCATGGCAAGCCAGTACGCCGCTCCGTTGACGAAGCGCATCGCCACCTACCTGGCCCATGTGTTCCCGGATGCGCCCCGCACGGCGCTCTCCTACGACGCCCGCCATGGCTTCCAGCAACTGCAATGGCGCCGCGGCGGTGAAGCCGCCTTTCCATTCGAGGTGCTCAGCACCGGCGCTCGGGAGCAGTTCGCCGCCGCCCTGCGGGTGGCGATGGCCGAAGTGCTGGCCGGGGCCTACGACGGCAGCCTGCCGCTGCTGTTCGACGATGCCTTCGCCCATTCCGACCGGGAGCGGCAGGCCGGGGTGGTGCGGATGCTGACCGAGGCCAGCGCCCAGGGTCTGCAGGTGGTGCTGCTCACCTGTGACCTGGAACGCAGCACGCTGATCGAAACCGCCACCCAGGTCAGGCTCGGGTCCGGCTGAGGCCGCCGAGGCCCCGCCTGAGCCGGAAACGCTGCAGCGCTGCAGCGAGATCCTCCAGGCGCACCGGCTTGGTGAGGAAGTCATTCATCCCGGCACCCTGGCATTCCTGGCGCTGCGTCTCGAACGCATAGGCCGTCAGGGCGATCACGTACAACCCCTGGAAACCGCGCCGGCGCAACTCACGCGTGGCTGAAACCCCATCCAATCGGGGCATCTGGATATCCATGAACACCAGATCAATCCCACCGGCCTCGATCCGCTCCACGGCGGCCTGACCGTCGGCAACAAAGTCAGCCTTGAGGCCCAACTTGGCCAACATCAACTCAATCATCCGCTGATTGACGCGACCATCTTCCGCCACCAGGATTCCGACACCTTGAAGGCCTTTCACCTGTGTTTCTGACAGCACCTCGGATTGCTTTTCCGAGGGCACCTCGGCCAGGGTTTCTGACAGCAGCTCGACTTGCGGTTTCGATGTCGCCGGCTTGTTTGCTTTCAGATCCACCGGATCAGCTGATTCAGGTTCCTTCACTGTGGACAGCGCTGACCGCGCCGGGGCCAAGGCGAGGCTGAAGGGAATCGTGGCCGTGAAGCAACTCCCTTCACCGAGCCTGGAGACCACGGCAAGATCACCACCCATGAGCCTGCAGAGGCGGCGGGTGATGGCCAGACCAAGGCCGGAGCTGCGGCCATCCTGATCCCTCAGGGACTGACGGGTGAACTCTTCAAACAGGATGGCCTGAAAGTCGTCGGAGATGCCAAGGCCCGTATCCGTGACCTTGAAGCCAAGGTCAACACCATCCTCACCACGCGGCGAAGACTCGACAACGAGACTGACGCCACCGGCATCCGTATATTTACAAGCATTGCCGAGAAGATTGAAGAGGATCTGACGCAACTTGACCTCATCCCCAAGCAGCCATCTCGGCGCCTCTGGAGCCAGCGAAACCTCGAGCGTCAACGCCTTGGCATCAGCCGCCTGACGAAATAAAGTCTCACAATCCTTGATCAACAGGTGGAGATCGAATCGCCTTAACGCCAGCTTCAAGCGCCCGGCTTCAATGCAGGAAAGGTCGAGAATGTTGTTGATCAGGCCAAGCAGATGCTCACCGCTCCGCTGGATCGACTGGGTCAGCTCGCGCTGCTGCTCATCCTGATCGGTGTGCATCAGCAGCTCCGTCATGCCGATCACCACATTCATCGGCGTCCGAATCTCATGGCTCATGCTGGCCAGAAATCGGGTTTTCGCCTCATTGGCCGCCATCGCTTCATCCCTCGACGCCTTGAGCTCACGGGTGCGCAGCTCCACCTGCATCTCCAGATCATCCCTGGCTGCGATCAAGCGCTCCCGGGCTTGAACAATGGTGCTCTGATCCCGGAAGGTGAAGATCAAGGAACTCTGGCCCGGCAGGATCACCGTGGCCCAGGACACCTCGATGACACGGCGTGGCGGCGCTGTGGTCATCTCCCAGGTCACTGTTCCGTTGCTGTCCAACGTCCAGAACGGCAACAACGGCAACGGTTCAGCATCACCGAGTTGATAGCGGGCCGGCAACAGCTGGATCAGCGGGACGCCCAGGCACTGAAGCCGGAGCCGGTCGACGAAGCGCTCGAACGGAGCATTGGTCCATTCGACAACGCCCTGTGAGTCAGTGAAGACCAGACCCTCTTGCACCACACCGAGGGCCGCTTCCATCCGCCCCAGGGTGGAACGCAGCGTCGAGATCAGTCTCTGGGGATCCTCCAAAACGCTCAAGCGGGGGGACGCCGATCCCCGGAACGCGCTGATCGCCGGTCGATGATCGCGTTGATCACGCCTACCCGTTCGATCTCTCCGATCACCTTAGCCGTGGTGTGCGGGGAGGCCCCAGGCAGACAAAGCCATCCCTAACCGAAGGGATGGCGCGCGCAGATGTTGTCGAGCGGCTTCACCAGAGGGTGGGACCGCGACCGCTACCCACCTGGCAGCCCATCTGGGACCCCAGCAGTGCACCCAGGGGGACGGCCCAGGTACGGCCGTCGTCGCGCGAGGCTGCATAGCCGACGCCGCCGCCCACCAGGCCGCCCACCAGACGGCCCACATTGCAACGTTGATCCAGCTGGGCCTGCTCCACCACCGGATCAGGGCCATACACCTGGGCGGTCTCACCCCACCGCTGGCTGGGCTGGGGAACGGGAGGGAGCGGGGCGGGGCGGCCATAGCCCCAGTCCCAGGGAGCCGCGGTGGCCGCCAGTGGGCTGAACAGTGCCGTGGCCACAGCCGCCAGGCCAAGCCAGCGGAGAGACCGGGCACGGCGGAGCGCGGAGGCATTGCCGGTGGTGGAAGGAGCAGCGATGGATGCGCCGGTGATGGATGCGCTGGTGATGAATGTCGTCATGGTGAACATGTGAGGAGGACCTGGAGAAAGGCCGGCTCTGCCAGGCCTCCCTCCAGCACGCCCCTACGGAAGCAAGCCCGGATTGCAGGGCTGTGACCGCAACCCCAGGGGTTCTGACCAGATGCAACTGCCCTGCGCGGCTGCCCTGCGCCGCTGTGCCTCGCCGCAGGCCGATGAATGCATCGGCGTCAGCGATTTGCCAGCGTGGAAGCACGCCCGCGCGCCGGGCCGTTCCCGCCACTCCCCAGCGCCGCCATGACCAACCGCACCGCGGTCCCATCACCCCTGGCCGTGCCCGTGGCCTCGATGCGCGAACCGGTGGAGCGGGGTGACACCCGGCCCGCAACCTGGCGGCTGCAGCAGCTGGAACGGCTGGAACGGCTCCTCGCCACCCACGAAGAGGAGGTGCTGGACGCGCTGGCGGCCGATCTGGGCAAACCCGCCGTGGAGGGGTTCTTCGAACTGGTGGCCGTGCGGCAGGAACTGAAGCTGTGCAAGCGCCAGCTGCGGCGCTGGATGGCCCCCCATCGCGTAGCGACGCCCGTTTCGATCAAACCCGGGCGCGCCTGGTGGCAGGCCGAACCGCTGGGCTGTGTGTTGATCATCGGTCCCTGGAACTATCCATTCCAGCTCTGCCTGCATCCGCTGGTGAGCGCCCTGGCCGCCGGCAACAGTGTGGTGCTCAAGCCCTCCGAGCACGCTCCCCATACGGCGGCCCTGATCGCGACCCTGATCGAGCACACCTTCGATCCCACCGTGGTGCAGGTGGTACTCGGTGATGGCGCGGTGGCTGCGCGCCTGCTGCAGGAACGCTTTGATCACATCTTCTTCACCGGCGGCGAACGGGTGGGGCGGCTGGTGATGGGCGCCGCAGCCCAGCACCTCACGCCGGTGACCCTGGAGCTCGGCGGCAAGAGTCCGGCAATCGTGCTGGCCAACGCCGACCTGGCGATCACGGCCCGGCGGCTGGCCTGGGGCAAGGGACTCAACGCCGGCCAGACCTGCATCGCCCCTGACTACCTGCTGGTGCAGGCCCCCGTGCGAGAGGCCCTGCTGCAGGGCATCAGTGCGGCGATCACCCAGCTCTATGGCAGCGATCCACTGGCCAGCCCCGACCTCGGCCGGATCATCAATGCCACCCAGTTCGAGCGGCTGGAGGCGTTGCTGCAGGGTGCCCGCAGCCGCGGCCAGGTGCTGGTGGGGGGCCGCAGCGATGCTGGCAATCGCCGGATCGAGCCCACCCTGGTGGCCGTGAACGGACCGGACGATCCGCTGATGCAGGACGAGATCTTCGGCCCGATCCTGCCCGTGCTTTCGGTGGAGAATCTGGAGGAGGCTCTCACCCTGGTACGCCGACGGTCTCGCCCCCTTGCCCTCTACCTGTTCAGCAATGACTCCGCCAGCCAGGAGAAGATTCTGGCCTGCAGCAGCTCCGGCGGGGTGTGCTTCAACGATGTGGTGTTGCAGGCGGGCATCCCCGATCTCCCCTTTGGCGGCGTAGGGGCGAGCGGCATGGGCAGCTATCACGGCGAAAGCGGCTTCCTGACCTTTTCCCACCGCCGCAGCGTGCTGCGGCGTCCGTTCTGGCTGGATCTGCCCGCTCGCTACGCCCCCTACGGCGACAAGCTGGCCCGGCTACGCCGGCTGATGGGATAGGGCCTGATCGGCGCTGTGCAGGCAGACGCAGGCTGAGCCGCCAATCTCACGATCAGCAGACGTGATCAATCCTGGGACTGGGCGGAACCGGGTGGGACCCTTAAGGTGCCGCCAGTTTCTGGTGCAGCCATGCGGCGCCCCCTCGCTGCCCTGGTTCTCGCGCTGGCCCTGCCGATGCCGTCGCTCGCGGCTGAGGTGGTGGTCAAACCGGGCGAAACCCTGTCCGAAATCGCCAGCCGTCACGGCATCAGCCTCACGAGGCTGATGCAGATCAACGGTATCCGCAATGCCGATCAGGTGGAAGCTGGCCGGCGGCTGACCGTACCCAGCGCTCCATCGACAGGGCCGAGCACCGCCAGTGGCGGCAGCGTGACCGTGAAACCAGGAGAGAGCCTCTCGGAAATCGCGGATCGCCATGGCGTGAGCCTGAGCAGGTTGATGCAGATCAACGGCATCCGCAATGCCGACCATGTGGAAGCAGGTCGCCGGTTGGCCTTGTCGTCAACCACCAGCCGCAGCGGCTCCAGCAGCGCAGCGCCGCCTCCGGCTGGAAGCAGCATCAGCGTGCAGCCGGGTGAGACCCTCTCAGAAATCGCCGATCGCCACGGCACCTCCGTGAGCCGATTGCTGCAACTCAATCGCCTGGCCGATCCCGATCGGGTCGAGGCCGGCACCAGGTTGGTGTTGCCCGCCAAACCCGTCACCAAGGCCACCGCAAAACCCGCCGCTCCAGCTCGCACCTATGACCGCAAGGCCAGCGAACACGTGGTGCGCAGCGGCGAAAGCCTGTCGCAGATCGCCGATGGCTATGGCATCAGTCTGACCAACCTGGTGGCCATCAACCGGATCACCGATCCCAACCACGTGGAAGCAGGCAGCCGCCTGCGCCTCAAGGGCACGGCCGCTCCCGCTCCCAAACCGGCTGCGCCCCGACCAGCCGCCGCCCCCAGACCACCGGCCTCCCAGGCCAGCACCAGCCCACAGACGACCAGCGCCTCCACGGCCACCGCAAAACCGGTCTCGGCGTCACAACCTGTCGCTGCAGCACAACAGGCTCCTGCTGCACAGCCAGCACCCGCAGCCCAGGTCGCCACTGCCACTCCAGCAGTGAAACCAGTCCCGGCGAAGCCTGCCGCCGCCCAACCCATCCAGGCCAAGGCCACAACGGCAACCGCCGCCGCAAAGCCATCCCAACCGGACTGGCGCACCTACGGGCCGTTGCAGGTGGACTGGGCCAACTGGCAACCGATGGGCGGCAGTTTCGTGACCCCCAGCCTCAATGGCGAGGGACAGCCGCTCTACCTGGCCATCAACTGTTCGGCACGCCGGCTCAACGCCACCGGCCAGTCGGGGCAGTGGAAGAGCTGGGACCCACCCCAGAGCGAGTTCGAACAGCAGCTGATCACCGACCTTTGCAAGACCCGCACCAGCTGATCTGACCTGAACCGCCGATCCGCGTCAGCCGGCCCAGGGGAGGGGCCAGGGCTCCCGCAGGAAATGTTCGCCGCTGACCCGCAGCCACAGGCGCTGCGATCCGTCGTCACTTTCGTGGATCAGCTCCTCCTGCACCAGCCGCCGCACCAGCCAGGCCCACCGGTCCTCCGGCTCCCCATGGGCCTCGGCCAGGTCTTCCACCAGGCTGCGCAGATCCCGGCCCCGCCGTTCCTGCAGAGCCCCGAGCAGACGCACCGCCGGCTCCGACCAATCCTGCCGGGAGGGCTTCTCCAGGCAATTGTCACAGCGGCCGCAGGGATGGCTGATCTCTCCCACCGCCATCAGCAACGCCTGCTCGCGACAACCCTCCCCCTCCGCCACCGCCTCCATGCGGCGTAACTGCCGCTGGGCCAGCTCCGCCCGCTGATCCTCAGGCTCGCGGCCCGACCCTGACACCCCACCCCGGTCCAGCTGGGTGGAGGCCCGGATGGCCCAGCCGAGGCTGGTGCGATCGATCGGATCAAACAGCACCAGACAGCGGGCTGGCAGACCGTCGCGGCCGGCCCGGCCCGATTCCTGCAGGTAGCCCTCCGGACTGGCGGGCAGATCGAGATGGAGCACAAGGCCCACATCGGGCCGATCCACCCCCATGCCGAACGCCATCGTGGCCACCAGCACCGGCTGGGGGGAGCGCTGGAAATGCTCCAGCGCCAGCTGGCGACTCTCCGGATCCATGCCGGCGTGATACGCGATCGCTTCCACTCCCGCCAGCGTCAGCCGCTCGGCCCACTGCTCCACGGAGCGGCGGGTGCGGGCATAGATCAGCACCGCGCCACGGGCCTGCTGCACCGCCTCCAGCAGCAGCGGCAACGGATCGGCCGGGCGACGCTGCATGGCGTAGGCCAGGTTGTTGCGCCGGGCGGAACGCACCTGAATCAAGGGGCGCTGCAGCCGCAGCAGCCGGATGATGTCGGCCCGCACCTGGGGCGCCGCCGTGGCACTGAGGGCCACCAGGGGAACGCCGGGACAGAGCTGCCGCAACTGGCCCAGCCGGCGGTAATCGGGCCGGAAATCGTGGCCCCAGGCACTGATGCAGTGGGCCTCGTCCACCGCCAGGGCCACCACCCGGCCCGTGCCCATCACCTCATCGAGCAGCTGACGGCTGGCCTCCCCCTGCAGCCGTTCGGGGGCGAGATAGAGCAGCCGGAGCCTGTTGTCCCGCAAGCGCTGCAGCAGTGCCCGCCGCTCCGGCAGGGAGACTCCACCGTGCAGGCTGGCCGCCGCAATGCCGCGGCGCTGCAACTGGTCGACCTGGTCCTGCATCAGGGCCACCAGGGGGGAAATGACCAGCACCAGGCCACCTCGGACCAGGGCCGGCAGCTGAAAACAGAGCGACTTGCCGCCCCCGGTCGGCAACACCGCCAGGCAATCGCGTCCGGCCAGCAGGGCCTCCACCACAGGCCGTTGCCCGGGCCTGAAGCTGGACCAGCCGAAATGACGCGCCAGGGTGGCGGTGAGGGGGTCCGGGGCCGTTTCAGCAGTTGCGGCGGCGGTTGCAGCGATCGAACCTGCGGCGCCTGCGGCCGTCTCCGCCCGGATGGTGTCCATCGCCACCGCTCAGCCGTGACACAGGCTACCGCCGCCCTCCGGCAGGGGCCTGAACCAGGGCCTGAGCGAGGTGCCTGAGCGACCGTTGCAAAGCCCATCGATTCCTGATCGATTCCCTGCAGAACCCAGGGTCCCGCCGCTACCACGGTTCAAGGGACGCGAACGGTGACACCAGCATGGCCGAACCGCTCCTGCTCACCCTCGATCAGGGAACCACCAGCTCCCGGGCCACGCTCCACACCGCCAGCGGCCAGAGGCTGCTCAGCTGCAGCGCCCCCCTGACCTGTCGCTACCCCGCCGATGGCTGGGTGGAGCAGGACGGGGAGGAGATCTGGATCAGCCAGCTCACGGCCCTGCAGCAACTGGAGCAGGCCCTCACCCCGGAACAGCGGCGGGCGGTCGTGGCGGCCGGCATCGCCAATCAGCGCGAAACCACCCTCCTGTGGGAGCGCCAGAGCGGCGCCTTGCTGGGGCCGGCGATCGTGTGGCAGGACGGGCGCACCGCCGGGATCTGCAGCCACTGGAGGCAGGAGGGGCTGGAGACACTGCTGAGGCAGCGCACCGGGCTGCTGGTGGACCCCTACTTCAGTGCCAGCAAGATCGTCTGGCTGCTGCAGCACCAGGCCGCCGCCGCCTCGGCCGCCGCCAACGGCAGCCTCTGCTTCGGCACGGTGGACAGCTGGCTGCTCTGGCGTCTCAGCGACGGCCAGTGCCATGCCACCGACCGCAGCAACGCCAGCCGCACCCTTCTGATGGACCTGGAACGGGGCTGCTGGGATCCAGAGCTGTGCGCAGCGCTGGGAATTCCGCTAGAGGCCCTGCCGGAGCTGCACCACAGCGGCGACGCCTTCACCACGATCGCGGCCGGGTTGCCCTTTGCGGGGGTTCCGGTCCAGGCGGTGCTGGGGGACCAGCAGGCGGCAACCCTGGGCCAGGGCTGCCTGCAGCCCGGCGCCGCCAAGTGCACCTACGGCACCGGCGCCTTCCTGGTGAGCAACACCGGCCCTGAGATCCGCCGCTCCAGCCAGGGCCTGCTGAGCACCTGGGGCTGGAGCATGCCCGGGAGCAGTCCCACCTACTGCCTGGAGGGCAGCCTGCTCAACGCCGGCACCGTGATCCAGTGGCTGCGGGATGGCCTCGGCCTGATTCAGCAGACCGAGGAGGTGAATGCCCTGGCGGCCTCCGTGCCGGACAGTGGCGGCCTCATGCTGGTGCCCGCCTTCACAGGCTGGGGCACACCCCACTGGGATCCCTACGCCCGCGGCCTGATGATCGGCCTGGCTCGCGACACCAGCCGCGGCCATGTGGCCCGGGCGGCACTGGAGGGCATTGCCCTGGCGGTGGCCACCCTGGTGGAACTGGCCGGCGACGCCCTGAACGCCCCCCTGCAGCACCTGGTGACCGATGGCGGTGCCGCGGCCTCCGATCCGCTGCTGCAGGCCCAGGCCGACAGCACCGGCCTGACGGTGTACCGCCGCTCAGACCTGGAGAGCACCAGCCGCGGTGTGGCCTTGCTCGCGGGGGTGATGGCCGGGGTGGTGCCTGGACTGGAGGCCTGGAATCAGGTGCCCGGCGAGCCCCCCCCACGGTGCTTCCAGCCGCAGCTGACGCCGGAGCAGCGCCACCATTGGCGGCAGCGCTGGCACGAGGCGGTACGCCGCAGCCTGGGCTGGGCAGATCAAGACCATGAACACGATCAGAGCTGAGCGAAGCAAGCCACCGAACGGCTCTGGCCAGCGCAGCCCCCTCACCACGGCCACGCAGCCGCGCTGTCTCCCGACATCCCGTCCTTCCCCATCCCCATGCCGAGCGACCGTCCGCCCATCGATCCAGACGCGAGTTCGCTGACCGGTCCCTACGACCTGCTGGTGATCGGGGCCGGCGCCACCGGAGCCACCCTCGCCCTGGAGGCCGTGCGCCGCGGCCTGTCCGTGGCCCTCGTGGATGCCCGCGACATCGCCAGCGGCACCAGCAGCCGCAGCACCAAGCTGCTGCACGGGGGTGTGCGCTACCTGGAGCTGGCCTTCCGCACCCTGGATCGGCGTCAGCTGCGGCTGGTGCGCGAAGCCCTGGCGGAACGGGGCCACTGGCTCAAGGCCGTGCCCTTCCTGGCCCATCGGCTGGAGCTGCTGCTGCCCACCCGTCAACCACTGGCACAGGCCTACTACGCCATCGGTCTGGGGCTCTACGACCTCCTGGCAGGCCGGGAATCGATCGGCGCCAGCCGCTGCGCCCAGGCGAAGGAGGTGCAGCGGCTGCTGCCGGATCTGGCACCTGACCACAGCGGCGTGCTCTACAGCGACGGGCAGTTCGACGATGCGCGGCTGAATCTGCTGATCGCCCGAACCGCCGCACGCCACGGGGCCTTGGTGCGACCCCACACGCCGGTGGTGGAGCTGCTGCAGAAGAACGGCCGACTCTGCGGCGCGGTGCTGGAGGCAACCGACGGCCAGCGCAGCCAGGTGGAGGCTCGGGTGGTGGTCAATGCCGCCGGCATCGGCGCCGACGCCGTGCGGCGCCTGGCGGCGCCGGATCTGCCATCACGGCTGCAGGTGAGCCGCGGCATGCACCTGGTCCTGGAGCAGGCCCTGTGTCCCGCCGGCACCGGCCTGCTGGTGCCCTCCACCGACGACGGCCGGGTCCTGTTCATGCTGCCGTTCTTCGGGCGCACGCTGGTGGGCACCACCGACACCGCCTGCCCCGCCGCCGCTGCCGAGCAGCCCAGCCCAGAAGGGGAGGCCTATCTGCTCGACTATGTGCGCCGCTGGTTCCCATCGGTTCAGAGCCCGCAGGTGAGCAGCCGCTGGGCCGGCGGACGGCCGCTGCTGCTGCCGGATGAGGCCGCCACCAGCACCGCCGGCGTGGTGCGGGAGCACAGCGTCGAGCGCCTGCCCTGCGGACTGGTCAGCGTGCTGGGGGGGAAGTGGACCACCTGCCGCACGATGGCGCTGGAGGCGCTCGCCGCCGTGACCGCCGAACTGGGTCAGACCCTGCCGGCCCCCAAGGCCGCGCCGATCGTCGGCAGCGCCACCGCTGCCGCCCAGACCACAACCGGGCTCGCCGCCCTGCGGCAGAGGCTCACGGAAACCCTTCAGGAGCAGCTCGGTCCAGCCGGGGCCGCCGGCTTGAGCGCCCATCTGCTGGCCAGCCACGGGCTGGAGGCGGAGGCCGTACTGGCCTGCGCCTCCCATGCCGCGGAACGGGAACCGCTCAGCAGCGTGATTCCGCTCACAGCCGCGGAGGTGCGCCACATGGCCCGCCACGAATGGGTGCGCGACCCTGAGGACGTGCTGGCGCGGCGCTGCCGCCTCGCCTTCGTGGACACCGCCGAAGCGGAACGGCTGAAGGAGCCGGTGCGACAGCTGCTGGACGAGGAGGGTGTGCACGCAGGGTCATAGGGCTGGGGACCAGCCGCCTGCCTCACTCCCCCACCAGCCACCAGAAGAAGCCATAGGCGGGCAGATACACGAACCAGGCGTCGCTGGCCGCCGGGAATTCGCAGCCCCAGAGGGTGTCGCGCATGCGGCTGCCCTGCCAGCGCCCCAGTTCCAGCTGGGTGGACGCACCGGCAGACGACACGTTCGCCGCCACCACCACGGTCATCGATGGCTGGGGGGCGTCCCCGTCCTGGCACTCGGGGCAATGGCGGGCATAACAAAGAACGCCGGGATGGCCGCTCTCAAGCCACACCACGTCGCCATGGCGCAGGGCCGGCAGCAGCCGCCGGCTGGTGAGCATGCGGTGATGCCAGTTGAGCAGGGAGCCGGAGAGCTGTTGCTGCACCTCCACGTTCACCATGCGGTAGTCGAAGCCCGGCGCCGTGATCGGCGGCAGCACCAGCAACGGGTCGGGAGCCGTCGAGAAGCCGCCGTTGGGGGCACGGGTCCAGGCCATCGGCGTGCGGTTGGCGTCGCGGTCCCGCAGCCCCGGCCAGTCGCCCATGCCCAGTTCATCGCCGTAGTAGAGGCAGGGCAGGCCGGGCAGGCTGTAGAGCAGGCCATGCAGCAGGGTGTTGGGCCGGGGATCGCCATTCAGCAGGGGGGCGAGCCGACGGTTGATGCCCCAGTTGAGCCAGTGGTCGCGCCCTTCCGGGAAGCCGTTGAGGATCGCCTCGATCACGCTCTGCTCCACGAGATGACCGTCACCGAGCCAGAGCTCGTCGTGATTGCGCAGCGGCAACGCCCAGCGGCAGCCGGGCACCATCTCCTGGGCATGGCTGAGGCAGTGGAGTAAGTCGTCGCAGCGGCCATGGGCCACGGCGGCAAACAGATGGGCCGTGAGGGCGAAATCGAAGGCGGCATGGAGTTCGTCATCCGCCAGGTAGGGCGCCGATTCGCGCACCGGCTGGATCGCCTCCGCCAGCAGCAGCACATCCCGGCCGCAGGCGTCCACCCGGGAGCGCAGGCGCCGCAGGAAGGCATGGGTTTCGGGCAGGCCCTCACAGCGGCTGTGCTCGGCTTCGAACAGAAAGGGAACCGCATCGAGGCGAAAGCCATCCACCCCCTGTTCCAGCCAGAAGTCGACCACCTGCAGCATGGCCTCCTCCACGGCGGGGTTGGCGTAGTTGAGATCGGGCTGGTGACGCAGGAAGCGATGCAGGTAGTACTGGCCCGCCATCGGGTCCCATTCCCAGTTCGACGACTCGAAATGGCGGAACAGCACCGGGGCGTCGGCGTAGCCGCGATCGTCGTCGCGCCACACGAAGAACTCCCGCTCGGGGGTGCCGGGGGCCGCCCAGCGGGCCCGCTGAAACCAGGGGTGCAGCACGCTGGTGTGATTGAGCACCAGATCGAGGATCAGGCGAATACCGCAGCCATGGGCCCGATCCAGCAGCAGCCGGAAGTCGTCGAGGTTGCCCAGGTCCGGATGGATGGCCGTGAAATCGGTGATGTCGTAGCCCCCATCCCGCAAGGGAGACGGATAGGGGGGTGTCAGCCAGATGGCATCAATACCGAGCCACTCGAGGTACGGCAACTTGTCGATGATGCCGGCCAGATCACCGATGCCATCGCCGTTCGCGTCGGCGAAGCTGCGCGGCATCAGCTGATAGATCACGCAGCCTTCCCACCAGTGGGGCACGCGGCCCAGCGGCCTGGGCGGAACCTTGCGACTGCGGCGGGAGGAGGGGGGCGACATCGTGGGGCAGGAACGGGAACGATCAGGCCACCGCGGCCCTCATCAGTCCGGCAGACGCAGGCCGGAGCGGCCATCGAAGCGATGGACCCGCCGGGGCTCCCAGCCCAGGCGCAGCTCAGCCTCCACCGGCTGATCCCCGTTGCACACCCAGCGCAACGGTCCGTAGGACGTGGACAACAGCAGCTGCTGGCTGGCGCCATGCCATTCGCGGCTGAGCAGACGGGCCGCAATCCCCCCCTCCGCAACGGGATGAAGATGCTCCGGGCGCACCCCCAGCAGAGATCCATCGGGCTGGGGAAGCAGATTGATCTCCGGCCGCCCGATGAAGCGGGCCACAAAGGCGTTGGCGGGCTGCTCGTAGAGCTGCTGAGGGGTGCCGCACTGCTGCAGGCAGCCGTCCCGCAGCACGGCGATCCGATCGGCGATGCCCATGGCCTCCTGCTGGTCATGGGTCACGTACACCACCGGGGCACTGCCGCCACAGAGGATCGTGCGCAGCTGGGGCCGCAGTTCCTCGCGCAGCTGGGCATCGAGATTGCTCATCGGCTCGTCCAGCAGGAAGACCTGCGGCCTGCGCAGCAGAGCCCGGGCCAAGGCGACCCGCTGCCGCTGCCCGCCCGACAGATCGGCCGGCCGCCGGCCACGCAGCTCGTCGAGCTGCAGCAGCGCCAACACCCGATCCAGCTCGCGCTCGATCGTGGCCCGGGCCACCCCGCGCATCTCCATCCCGAGAGACAGATTCCGCGCCACGCTCAGATGCGGATAGAGGGCATAGCTCTGGAACACCATTCCCACCTGACGCCGCACCGGCGGCAGGGTCGTGATGTCGCGGCCCGCCAGCAGGATCCGCCCCGCATCGGGCCAGTCCAGGCCGGCGATCAATCGCAGAATGCTGCTCTTGCCGCAACCACTGGGGCCCAGCAGCGCCAGGCAATCGCCGCCTGCGACGGTGAGATCGAGATGATCGACGATCGTGCGCGTCCCGATCCGCCGCAGCAGCTGCTCAAGCCGCAGGCTGCCAGCCATGGCCGGACTGGCTGTCGCTGCAGTCACCGTGACTGACGCAGGCGTGGCCGGAGTAGGTGTCGTCATCCCTTGATCGCCCCCTGGGTGAGCCCCGCCACGATCGGCCGCTGGAACACCAGTAGCAGCACCAGCAGCGGCACGCTGCCCAGCACCGTGGCGGCGGCAAAGGCTCCGTAGGGCACGGTGTACACCGAGGAGCCGGCGATGCGGGCCATGGCCGGCGCCAGGGTGAGCAGCTCGCTGCGGCTCAGCCAGGTGAGGGCGATGGGGAACTCATTCCAGCTGAACAGGAACACCAGCAGTGCCGTGCTGAACACCGCCGGACCGAGCAGCGGCAGCAGGATCCAGCGCAGGCGCTGCAACAGGCTGAGCCCCTCCAGCACAGCGCTTTCCTCCAGTTCCGGGGGCAGCTCAGCAAAAGCCGCCTGCAACAACAGCACTGCCAGGGGCAGGGACAACCCCGCATAGGGCAGGCAGAGCGCCAGCAGGTTGTTGGCGAGCCCGAAGTGACGGGCCACCTCCAGCAGGGCCAGGAACAGCAACACGTAAGGGAACACCGCCGTGGCCAGCAGAGTGCCCCCCATCACCAGCCGCAGCGCCCCGGAACGCCGTGCCAGGCCATAGGCGCAGGGGATGGCCAGCAGCAGGGTGAGCAGCGTGCTGACACCGCCCACCAAGGTGCTGTTGAGCAGATAGCGCCAGAAGGGAGGATCTCCCGTGAGGATCTGGGTGTAATTCGCCAGCGTCCAGCCGCGGGCCAATCCAGCCCAGCCCGCCAGCAGGGCTTCGGGAGTGCGCAGCGACGTGTAGAGCTGCCAGACCATCGGCCCGAGGCTCCAGAACAGCAGCAGCCCCACCGCCAGGACTCGGCCGAAAAGGGCTGAGGCGGGAATCGAACCGGCACCACTGGCCACGGGGCTTCTGGCCATGGGGCCTCCAGGCATGGGATCCGAGGAACGAGAGGGAGACGTCATGGCGGAGATCAGCGGCGTTCAGGCCTCGGCGGCTCGCCGCCACAGCAACAGCAGCAAGGCTGAAAGCAGCAACAGCAGGAACATGCCCAGCATCACGGTGGCGCTGTAGCCGAAATCGAGGAAACGCATGGCATTGAGATAGGCGTACACCGCCAGGCTCTCGGTGCTGCCCGCTGGCCCACCGCCGGTGAGCACCGCGATCAGATCAAACACGCCCAGGGCCTGGGCGAGTCGAAACAGCAGCACCAGGAAGATGTAAGGACGCAGCAACGGCAGGGTGATGCGCCGCAAGGCCTGCCAACTGTTACCGCCCTCCAGCGCCAGGGCTTCGTAGAGATCGGCGGGGATCATCTGCAACCCCGCCAGCAACACCAGAGCCACGAACGGGGTCGTCTTCCAGACGTCCGCCACCACCGCCGCGATCCAGGCGAGCTGGGGAGACGCCAGAAAGGGCAGCGTGGCCAGCCCGACGCTCTGGAGCAAGCCGTTGATCGGCCCGTTGGGATCGTTGAAGATCCAGCGCCAGCCCAGGGCCATCACCGTGGTGGGCAGGGCCCAGGGCAGCAGGGTGAGGCTTCTGACCACCCCCCGTGCCGGCCAGCGCTGATGCAGCACCAGGGCAATGGCCAGGCCAAGCAGCAGCTCCAGTCCCACGGAAACGCCGGAGAAGCGCAATGTCTGACCGGCGTCCTGCCAGAAGCGGCCGTCCCCGAGCAGCCGCTGCCAGTTGGCCAGGCCCACCGGCACGGGCTCCAGGCCCGTGAACACCGACTGGGCCTGCAGACTCAGCCAGCCGTAGTAGCCCATCGGCCAGACGAACACCGCCAGCAGCAACAGCAGCGCCGGGGCGATCAACGCCAGGGTGACGAGATTGGCGCGCAACGTTCGGCTCATGCCCCCTTCGCCTCTCCACCGGTGGACTCCAGCAACAGGGTGCTGGCCTGGCCCGCCCGCCCCATGGCCTGAGCGGCCGGCAGTCCGCCGGTGATCACATCGCTCAGCTGCCGCTGCAGGATGTCGCTCAACTGAGCGTAGGCCGGCGTGATCGGCCGCAGAACGGCGTATTCAAGGGCCCGCAGCTGCTCCGGCAGGGTTGGGGAGGCGGCCAGCAGCTCCGGATCCTCAAACAGGGCCGTCAGGGTGGGGGTGTTGCCCCAGTCCTTCACCAACCGGCGCTGGCTGTCGGCTCCAGTCAGGGCCTGCAGCACCTCCACCGCCTGATCAGGATGGGAGCTGCCGCGCAGCACCGACAGGCCCCAGCTGCCCTGGGTCGCGGCGGGGGACTGGCCAGGCTCCGCCACCATGGTGGTGACCCCCACCTTGCCGGCCACGCGGCTGCCCGGCTTCTGCAGCTCGCTCCAGGCATAGGGCCAGTTGCGCATGAAGGCGACGTCGCCGGTCTCAAACGCCTGCAGGGTCTCCGGTTCAGCGAAATTGGCCACCGCCGCCGGGCTGATGCCGTCGACGAGCAGCTGCCGCAACCAGCCCGCCGCTGCCGCCGCCTCGGGTTGCTCCAGCCCCAGGCCCGGCGTCAGATCCGGCTCCCAGCGACCGCCAAAGCCGTGCAGCACCTCCAGAAAATCACAGATCAGGCCCTCGTACTGGCGCCCCTGCCAGACAAAGCCCCAACGCACCCGACCCTGCTGCTGCAGCTGCTGAGACACGGCCACAAGTTCGGCGGGCGTCCGGGGTGGGCGCTCCATCAGATCGGTGCGCCAGTAGAGCAGCCCCATCGAGGCCACCATCGGCACCCGCCAGAGATGGCCATCGATCACGTTGCCCTGCCGCGCGCCGGACACCACACCGGCCAGGGGATCGGGACCGAGCCGATCGTCGAGGGGCAACAACCAGCCGGCAGCGGCGTACTTGGCCGTCCAGCTCACATCCATCAGCAGCAGATCGTAGGGGCTGTCGCCCAGCAGCAGGCTGCTGATCGCCAGATCCGAGACGGATTCGGTCTCGAAGGGACCACGGGTCACGGCGATGGTCAGCCGCGGATGGCTGCTGTTGAAGGCCTCCACCGTGGCGGCGGTGGCATCGACGAAGGGCGCCGGCATCAGCACCCGGATCGTGACCGCGGGCCGGGCCACGGCGATGGACACCGGCAGCAACAGCGCCACCACCAGGGCCACCAGCAGCCCCAGCGCCAAGCGCCGAGCCCAGAGCTCGCGAGACGGCCGGGTCACAAGGCCCGCAGAACGCCCAGCTGCTCCTCAGCCCAGTGCTGCACGGTGAACGTCTCCACGGCGCCGGTCATGCCGTCCATGCGGCGGCGCTGCTCCTCGAGCGGCATCACCAGAGCCGCCGCGATCGCCTCATCCATGCTGCGGTGCGAATACGGGTTGGTGAGCAGGGCGTCCTGCAGCTCCACCGAAGCACCACTGAATTCCGAGAGCACCAGCACCCCTGCCTGGCCGCGGCGAGCCGCCACGTATTCCTTGGCCACCAGGTTGAGGCCGTCCCGCAGCGGGGTGATCCAGCAGATGTCGGCCTGTCCGAACCAGGCCACCAACTCTTCGTAGGGCGTCCGCACCGTCGACAAACGCACCGGTGTCCAATCGATCCGGCCGAAGCGGCCATTGATGCGACCCACCACTTCCTCCACCGAGCGCTGGATCTCGTCATAGATGCGCATGCCACTGGCGGCAGCCACGCAGGCCAGAAACAGCTCGACGCGGCCATGCCAGTCGGGCTGGCATTCGAGCAGGCGCTCGTAGGTGAGCAGCATCTCCTCGTTGCCCTTGGTGTAGTCCACCCGCGAGGCCGAGAGGATCAGGGTGCGGCCCTCGTGCTGTTCGGCGATCGTGCGCGCTGTGGCCTGCACCGCCGGCTTGTCAGCCAGGGCCCGGATCAGGTCGGGGGAGGTTCCAACCGGTGAGGACACCAGACGCACCTGCCGGCCCTGATGCTCCAGCCAGGGAATGGCCATCGGTTCAGCGAGGGCACTGCCGGTCCGCCGGAACTTGTCCTCCACCGCCACGGCTGCCCCAGCCGTGGCGCCGCGCAGGGAAATGGCCGCATGGGCGAAGTTATTGGCATAGCGCGGGATGTGGAAGCCCACGAGATCGCAGCAGAGCAGGCTGTCGACGATGGCGTCGCGCCAGGGAAGGATGCTGAACACATCACACGAGGGAAAAGGCGTGTGATGGAAGAAAGCGATGCGCACATCCGGCCGCTGACGCCGAATGAAGGCCGGTGCGAGCCAGAGGTTGTAGTCATGCACCCAGATGGTGGCCCCCGGAGCCGCCTCTTCGCAGGCCGCCCTGGCGAACGAAGCATTCACCTGCTCAAAAATCTGCCAATCGGAATTATCAACGCTGAAATAACCAGGGAAGGAATGCAGGATCGGCCAGAACGACTCCTTCGATGTCACATGATAGAAGCTTGAGATCTGCGCCTCGGTCAGCGGCAGCCGCCGCAAGGTGATATTCACCGATGCGCGGATCTGCAGACGCTCATCCGAAACGACGACCCCCTCGTCCGCCTCCTTGCGCCAGGCGATCCAGGTTCCCCGCGGCTGCTCACGGAACAGATTCCGCAGGGTGGGAATGATGCCGTTCGGACTGGTCTGATCCACCCAGTGGCGGGTGCCGTCGGCGTCGATCTGCTCGTCGTAGGGCGAGCGGTGATACACCAGCACGAAGTCGCTCTGGCCGTTGATGCCTCCACTTGCGTAGGTGCTGCCACTTGGGCTGCTGCCTTCGCTGGCGGGATTCGCCGGATGGCGAGCTGAATCGAGAACAGTCATGCTGAAAAAAGACAATAGAATCGAAACTGGTCCAACAACTGAACAGCAGGGTTCAGGCAGACTGGTCTGAAGGCGCTGGAAGGCTGGATAGACAGAGCCTGAGATCGGCATCCCTTAGAGCGCCAGGTGCTGTCGAAGTCCTGGTGGCCTCGCGATGTGACGACACACGGGGATCCCAAGCTGACGTCGACAGGGGTGCGAGCAGAGCAGGGCCCACCTCCCGACTGTGCTCGCTCGAACTCGCAACCTGGGGAATCCAAGCGATGGGGGGCAGCGCCTGAGGTCGCGTCGCACAGCAGCCGAGTGGGCCGAATGACACGACCAGATCGCACCACGGATCTGGCCTAACAGGCTGGACGCGATGGCGGAACCGGGTGGATTCGAGGCACAACAACGACACCATCTCTTCGTTCCACCAGAACACACGTTCCTGCGGCTGTCAAATCGTGTCGGCTCAGGGCATCGGCGGGGGCTGCAATTGATCGGGGGCTTCCTCGACCAGCTGCAGCCGCAGCCGCTTCCCGCCGGCCAGCTCGCCGAGGGACACCCGCAGGGTGCTGCCGCTGAGGGTCTGCAACGCATTCAGCAGCTCACGCAGGTGGGGCGTGCTGCTGCCGCTTTCCACCCAGAGGCGCTCGTACAACCCTCCCAGCCGACGCCAGCTGGTGTGGAGCTTGAGCACCGCCGCCTCCAGTTGCTGGGCCTGCCCCACCGCATCAGCCAGCAGGCCGAGGGCATCGAGGCGCTGCGCCTCCTGCATGGCCTTTTCCAGATCGAGATGGTCGTGCTGAAACGCACGGACCGCCAATCCGGCTTCGGCAGCCTTGCGCAGCCAGCGGGCCGTGAGGGTCACATCCTTGACCCGATCCAGCTCAGGCTCATCCTGCAGCACGCGCCGCAGATCCTGCTGCTGCTCCTCGGGCAGCTGGGCCAGCTCCTTGACCAACGGAGCCACCACCCGGGGCGGCAGCAGGTTTTCGGCGGTGCGCTGGCGGATCTCCTCAGGCAGCAAGGGGCTGGTGGCGGCCGTGAATTCGTCGGCAAGGCGCTTCACCTGCTTGCGGGTGATCTGCTGCCCCTCATTGGCGGCCTCGCTCACCATCTGCTGCACCTCCGGCTCCGCCTGGGCCGTTTCGAGGAAGGCGCGTTTGGAAAAGAGGTTGACACTGGCCTCCTCCAGCAGGCCGCCACCCACCAGTCCATCGGCAGACTCGGCCAGCTGGATGAGGGTGTAGGCCCGGGTCTTGCTGATCTCCTGCTCCCGCAACCACTGCAGGAAACCGGTGCCGCGACCCTCGCCGCCGCGCTTCTCGCGGTCGCGGACCGCCCGGAGGATCCTGCCGCGCCAGATTTCGGTTTGCAGGTCGAAGCGATCGCACACCTGCCAGGCCGCCTCGAGGCGGGCCAGGAATTCCATGGTGCTGATCGCGTCGGAGTCCGGGTCCGGAAGCTCGAGGCTGAGCGCGGGAGCCTCGATCGGATCCATGACACGAACACGGGGGCGAGAAGCGATCGTGCCACGGCCCCAGGACGGCGACGAATCGTGACGCGCTTCCGCCAGCGCCACGGCCCACGGGTAACGTCCCGTTGACAGCCACCCACTTCACGCGCAGCGATGGCCATCTCCCGCGGCGACAAGGTGCGCATCAAGCGCCCTGAGTCCTACTGGTTCAACGACGTCGGCACCGTGGCGTCGATCGACACCTCCGGGATCCGTTATCCCGTGATTGTGCGCTTCGAGAAAGTCAACTACAACGGTTACAGCGGCTCCGAAGGCGGCATCAACACCAACAACTTCGCCGAGTACGAACTCGAGAAGGCCTGAGTGCCAGGGAGATCCCTTCCCAGCACGTCTTCGCCCAATGCGCTGATCCGTCTTCAGGGCAGGTCGACCCAGCAAAGCCGTTCCGCTTGACCCCGGAGCGGGAGGCGCCATCAGCGCCGGGCATTCAGCCTGAATCACCTCTAGACCCCTCAATCACAACCGAAGCAGGGTCAGCCTGTCTGGAATTCCAGGCAGGCTGTTTTACTGTTTCGCGGCACTGTGTCCGCCTCACACTGACTGCTCTGGATGTCCATCCTGCGGCCCAAGGCAGGCAGAGCCATCCACCAGAAGAACCCGCCAGCAGAGCGCTGGGTGGCACGATGAGGCCATCCCTGCGTCACAGCGCAGACCGATCACCACCAAGCGCCCGTGCCGGAGCTGCCCGAGGTCGAAACCGTCCGCCGAGGCCTGGAGCAGCAGACCCGCGGCATGACGGTGGCCGCTGTTGAGGTGCGACTTGCGCGCACCATCGCCCACCCCCAGCCTGCCGAGCTCTTCTGTGTCGCACTGCAGGGCTGCAGCCTGCAGCATTGGCAACGGCGCGGCAAGTACCTGCTGGCGACCCTGACGGACAGAACGGGTGTCAGCGCCGGAACCTGGGGGGTGCATCTGCGCATGACCGGCCAGTTCCTCTGGCTTCCAGAGTCAGCAGAGCCCTGCCGCCACACACGGGTGCGGTTCTTTGATCCACACGGCAATGAACTCCGCTACGTCGACATCCGCAGCTTTGGACAGATGTGGTGGGTGCCACCCGATCAGGCTCCTGCGGAGGTGATCAGTGGCCTGCAGCGACTCGGGCCAGAACCCTTCAGCCCTGAGTTCACCGCCAGCCATCTGCAACAGGCCCTGCAGGGTTCGTCTCGACCGATCAAGAACGCCCTGCTCGATCAACGTCTGGTGGCCGGTGTGGGCAATATCTACGCGGATGAATCGTTGTTCGAAGCTGGAATCCGTCCCCACACACCCGCTGGCCAGCTGAAGCGTCCTCAGCTGGAACGCCTGCATGGGGCCCTGCTGAGGATTTTGCGGGCCAGCATCGGCGCCGGCGGCACCACCTTCAGCGACTTCCGTGATCTCACAGGCACCAATGGGAACTATGGCGGTGTGGCCTGGGTCTATCGACGCGGCGGCGAACCCTGCCGCCGCTGCGGCACCGTGCTGCGCCGCGACAAGCTGGCCGGGCGCAGCAGCCACTGGTGCCCGCTCTGCCAGCAGTGAACCCGGGCGCCGCGACGCGCTTGGATGGATGGAGTTTCCGAACGATCCGGTTTGGAGTCCCTGGCGACCCAACTCACTGAGGCCATGGTTGCCATCCACCAGCGCGGTTGGTGCGATGGAACGGGAGGCAATTTCAGTTGTGTCAGGCAGCAGGAGCCCCTGCAGCTGTTGATGGCACCCAGCGGCGTGGACAAGGGCTCGGTAGAGCCCGAACAGTTGATCCTCGTCGATGGGAACGCACGCGTGATCAGCGGACACGGCAAAGCCAGTGCCGAAACCCTGCTGCATCTGGCGATCGTCGCCGAGGCTGGCGCCGGGGCCGTGCTGCACACCCACTCCCAGGCGGCCACCCTGCTTTCATCCTGGGCTCTGGGCCAGGAGGAGAGGGCGGAATCAGGCTGCGCTGCATTGGCGATCAGCGGCCTGGAGATGCTCAAAGGCCTGCAAGGCGTCAGCACCCACGCCACCACCATTCACATCCCCGTGCTTCCCAACGATCAGGACCTGCAGTCCCTCAGCTCAGCCGCTCGGCCACACCTGGCCCAGGCACCGCATGGGCTGTTGATCGGAGGTCACGGGCTCTACGCCTGGGGCAGGGATCTGGGCGAGGCCCAGCGCCATCTTGAGATCCTCGAATTTCTTCTCGAACAGCGGTGGCGACGCCTGCTGCTGCAGAGCCTGATGCCCCCCATGCCCGGCCGTGAGCATTCCGACGCAGCCATCACACAGCGACACGACGTTCAGAAGGAGACAAACCATGCCTGAACCCAATCGCGCCACCAACAACCAAGCCAGCGGAGCCCCTGGCGTGCTTTTGCCCGACACGACGACACACATCCTGCTGGACATTGAAGGGACCACCTGCCCGGTGAGCTTTGTCAGCGAAGTGCTGTTTCCCTATGCCAGGTCCAACCTCGCATCTTTTCTGAAATGCCAAGGTCAACAGCCAGCCGTCATAGAGCTGGTACAGGAGTTGCAGCAAGCCTGGGACCTGGAGAGTGACCCCGAAGCAGTGCAACTGCGCAGGAAGTCATCAGGCAAGGATCCAGAGCCTGGAACGGGAATAGCAACAGAACCTGTTATTGCTAACAATGGCAATGGCAATGGCAATCGCAATGGCAGTGTTACTGCCAGCCCTGGCTCTGGCCCTAGTGAGATTGTCAACAATCAGACATCCGGAAGCGCTTTCAACGGTGAATTCAATTCTTCAAGCCTCAACGCAACAAGAAACCATGCGCTCGTACCCTATCTGGAATGGCTGATTCATCAGGATCGCAAACTCACCCCTCTCAAGGAGCTTCAAGGACTGATCTGGGAGCACGGCTATGCCAACGGGAGTTTACAGGGGCCCATTTACGCCGATGTTCCACCAGCCCTGCGTGACTGGAAGAATCAGGGACTACAAATCGCAGTGTATTCTTCCGGCTCTGTCCGTGCACAGCAACTCATCTACCAATACAGCTGCTTTGGAGATTTGCGCCCTTGGTTTTCGGCCTGGTTCGACACTCGCATAGGTGCGAAACAAAGAGCAGAGAGCTATCGATCCATTTGCACCGAACTTCAGACGGATCCCAGCAGGATCCTTTTCATCAGCGATGTCACCTTCGAACTGGATGCCGCAGCAGAGGCTGGGTATGCAGTGCTGATTAGCGAACGTGAGGGAAATCCGCCGCAACCCTGCCATCCGTACACAAGCATCAAGCGTTTTGACGCTATCCGATCAATCATGATGCCCTAACAGTTCCGAATCCCTGAAGGCAAAGCCATCTGAGTCAGCAGACTCTCTCTAGGGAAGGCTGCTGCTTGGGGAGGCTGCTCTTGGGGAGGCCGTCAAGCGGGGAGGCCATCGATCCCCAGGCACACGAAAACGCCCCCGATCGCAGCCATCAGGCTGCCATCGGAGGCGTCGTCGTGGAGCAAAGTTTGACCTGGCATCGAGCTATTTTCGCAGGAGGCTACCCTCCAACTATCGTTGCCGCTGCTGCGTTTCACAACCG
>NZ_JAYGIC010000036.1:0-19395 GCF_034931105.1 Synechococcus sp. CCY9201
GCCGCTGACCCCTCGCCCCGAGCCTCTGTGCGTCCGCCCCAGCTGCCTCGACCGGCGGCGCCTCCCGGGCGCGGTCGGCCGAAGCGGGGATGTCGCTCACCGTCGCGCCCGCCATCCCGGGCTCCGTCCCGTCCACTCTCGCGTCCGCCATCCCGTCCGTTGTCCCGTGCTCCGTCCCGTCCTCCCCGGCCGATGGATTTGTCCGGTTGGCGATCGAACCGTGGGCTCATGGTGATGTCGGCGGATGGAACGGGGTTATGGGTCGGTCTCCTCCAGGTGATCGAGCAGCTTGGCGAGCCGCTGCGGATTCTGCAAAAAGAGCCAGCCAACCATTGTCTCAAATCCCGTCGCCTGGCCGTAGGTGGCTGAATCACCCCGCCGCGGTCCGCGACCGGCCCGATTCCGACCCCGTCGCACCAGGTCGCGCTCCTGCTCGTCCAGCAGCGGCTCAAGCCGCAGCAGGGCACGGGCCTGGGCCTCCGCCTTCACAGCTCCCACCACGGCCCGATGCAGGGTGACGGAGCGCTCGGCCCGGTCGCAGTGGCGCCGTCGCTGGTGCAGCTCCCAGACGGCATCACCGAGCCAGGCCAGCTGCAGGGGGCCGAGAGCCATGCCGGGTGGCACGGCAGGAATGGCCGCGAGCCAGGCAGTGGAGGAAGCTCCTGCCGAGCTGGCACTGGCTGCCGTCTCAGGCGGTGGCAAGGCTGGCCAGGGCCGTGGGCAGGTCGGGCTGCAGGTGGAGGAAGGCTTCGAGCCGCACCAGCTTCACGGTCTGCACCACGCGGGCGTTGCCCACCACCACGAAGCCGGTGCCATCGGTGGTGCACTGCTTGGCGAGCTGCACCAGGGCGCCGAGGCCGGAGGAATCGATGAAATCGATCCGGCTGAGGTCGATCACCACAGGCAGGGCCTCGCCGGTGCGCTGGGCAACGACGAATTCGTTGAACTGCTTGTCCGAGTAGGCGTCGAGCTGACCGGTGAAATGAAACAGCAGACAATCGCTGCGGCGCTCGCAACCGCCGCGCAGGGACACCGTGAGTCGTTGCAGGTCGTTGATCGCTCCAGCTCCCGTCACAGGACGAATGCGCGCAGTGTAGGGATATCGCCGCAAACGTCCTGAAGGTGACACAGACTGCAGATGAGGCAGGCTGGGCTCAGCCTTTTCAGGGCGTCTTGTCCAGACGCCGGTCCGCCATCAGCGCCGCGAAGCGGCCGAAGTGGTGATCGGCGTCGTGGGGGCCGGGGCTGGCTTCCGGGTGGTACTGCACGCCGAACACCGGTTGGTGCCGTAGGGCCAGGGCCGCCACCGTGCCGTCGTTGAGATTGAGATGGGTCACCGTCACCTGCTCTTCGGGCAGGGAGGTGGCGTCGATCGCGAAGCCATGGTTCTGGCTGGTGATCTCCACCGAACCCGGTGAGCCGCAGGGATGGTTGAGGCCGCGGTGGCCGTAGCCGAGCTTGAAGGTGGTGCCGCCCAGGGCCAGACCGAGGATCTGGTGACCGAGGCAGATGCCGAACACCGGCAGATCGGGCTGCTTCAGCAGGCCCTTGGCCAGATGGATGCCACTGCTCACCGCCGACGGATCACCGGGGCCGTTGGAGAGGAACACCCCCTCCGGCTGCAGTGCCAGCACCTGCTCAAGGCTGGCATCGGACGGCAGGACCGTGACCGAGCAGCCGTGGGCCACGAGCCGATCGAGGATGGCCCGCTTGATGCCGAAATCGATCGCCACCACCTGGTAGGGCTGCTCAGGCCCCGACTGCAGGCGCGTATCGAAGCCGGCAGCGCAGGGTCGATCCCAGTCGTAGGGCTGGCGGGTGCTCACCTGTTCGGCGAGGTTCAGGCCTGTCATCACCGGGGCCTCACGCACCTGCTCCAGCAGGGCCTGGGGGGTGGTGCCGTCGCTGCTGATCGCCCCGTTGATGGCGCCGCCCTCGCGCAGATGGCGCACCAGGGCACGGGTGTCGATGCCGCGGATGCCCACGACCCCATGCTGCTGCAGCCAGCCATCGAGATCACCCTCGGACCGCCAGCTGCTGGCCACCGGCGACAGCTGGCGGGCGATCACGCCACGCACGTGGGGCGCCTCCGCCTCCTGATCGGCGGCGTTGACCCCGGTGTTGCCCAGCTCCGGGTAGGTGAAGGTGACCAGTTGGCCCGTGTAACTCGGGTCGGTCATCACTTCCTGGTACCCGCTCATGCCGGTGTTGAACACCACCTCACCGAGGGCGGTGCCGATGGCCCCGAAAGCCGTGCCGCGCAGCAGGGTGCCATCGGCGAGCACCAGCAGGGCGGCGGAGGTGGGCTCTGGCACGGCGCTCAGGTGCGACATCGCCCCGATCATCCCTGAAGACCCGGGCCGGCAGTGTTCGCTGCCGTCACCCCCTTGCTGCTTCGCCTCGCTGCTCCGCCTCAGGCCGCCGCCAGCTGCTGCCGCAGGGCCAGCAGACGCTGCCAGGCCCCGTCGCCGGTCAGCACGCCCAGAGCCTGTTCCAGGCCCGTCGGGATCGAGGCTGCCCGGCCGGCGGCCCACAGCACCAGGGCGGCGTTGAGGGCCACCACATCGCGCTGGGCGGTGGTGCCGCGGCCCTGAAGCACGGCTTCGAGGATCGCCGCATTGGTGGTGACATCCCCGCCGGCCAGGGCCGCCAGAGGTGCCGGGGTGAGGCCAAGGTCGGTGGGGTCGAGCGTCTCCTGGCGAATCGTGCCGTTCTCCAGCAACCGCAGCGCATTGGGGCCCGAGAGGGAGGCTTCATCGAGGCCGCCGTGCCCATGAACCACCACGGCCCGCTCCAGGTCGAGGCGCTGCAGGGCCTCGGCCATCGGATCCAGCAGATCGTCACGGGCTACGCCGAGCACCTGGGCATCGGGTCGCAGCGGGTTCACCAGCGGTCCGAGCAGGTTGAACACGGTGCGCACCCCCAGGCTGCGGCGCAGCGGGGCCAGCCCCACCAGGGCCGGATGCCAGCCCGGCGCGAACAGGAAGGTGAGCCCCGTCTCTTCCAGGGCCGCCACCACCTGGGGCTGGGGAGCCTGCAGCCGCAGGCCGAGGGCTTCGAGCACGTCGGCCGAGCCCACCCGTCCGCTGGCACTGCGGTTGCCGTGCTTGGCCACATGGGCGCCGGCAGCCGCCGCCACGAAGGCCACGGCGGTGGAGATGTTGAAACTGTCGGCTCCGTCCCCACCGGTGCCGCAGGTATCCACCAGGAACAGGGGCGGCCGGGGCCCGGGCAGCGGACAGGCCTGGCGCAGCACCTCTGCCAGGGCGGCCAGTTCCTCGCCGCTGACGCCCTTGGCCCGCAGGCTGGCCAGCAGGGCCCCGGTCTGCACCGGCTCCAGCTGCTCCTCCAGCCAGGCCCGCATCAGGGCGGTGGCCTGCTCGCCGCTGAGGTCGCGCCCCGCCAGCAACTGCTCCAGCAGCGCCGGCGGCGACAGGGGATGGGCCATCGAAGCACTGCAGCTGCCGGCAGGCTAGGGATCGGGGCCGTCAGGGCTCCTGATCGGCTGTGTCGAAGCCCGACCCCACCGGTTCGTTGGCGGCGGCGGCGGCTCCAGGTCGGAAGCCCGCCGCCCAGATGGCGCGGGTGCGCTGATGCAAGGCCTGCCGCTCCAGTCCCCAGAGGCGCAGCACTTTCTCCAGATCGTCCTGCACGTCGCGGGCGCCGGGGAAGCCCTGGTAGCGCATCAACAGGCGGGCCGCATCGACCAGATCCGCCTCGGTGGGCGTGGCGGCGGCGAGCAGGCGATCGACCGTGTCGCGGTCGCTGGCGTGGAGCGGATGGCTCTGCTCGTTCTGGTGGGGGGCCGACGGATCGGAGGCCATGGGCTGCGCGGGCAGGGCAGCGTTCCAGCCTGGGGCATGGTGCCGACGCGGCGGTGGAGCACCCTCCGTAAGTTGGACCTTCGCTTCGCCGCACGGCCCTGCCATGAGCGCCCCACGGCTCGCCCTCATCCTTCGCTACCTGCGCCCGCACCGACGAACGGTGCTGCTCGGGGCGGCGGTGCTGGTGGTGGTGAACCTGCTGAGCGTGTCGATTCCCCTGCAGGTGCGGGGGGTGATCGACGATCTGCAGGATGGCTTCTCCATGCAGGATGTGCTGCGCCAGGCGGCGCTGATCCTGGCGCTGGCCACCGTGATGGGGGCTGCGCGGCTGTGGTCACGGATGCTGGTGTTCGGCGTGGGTCGCCAGGTGGAGGCGACCCTGAAGGAGCGCATCTTCAGCCACCTGCTGCGCCAGGAGCCGGGCTGGGTGCAGGCCACCGGCAGCGGTGAGCTGATCAGCCGCGCCACCAGCGATGTCGAGAACGTGCGCCGGCTGCTGGGCTTTGCCGTGCTCAGCCTCACCAACACCGCCCTCGCCTATGCCCTGACCCTGCCGGCGATGCTGATGATCGACCCCTGGCTCAGCCTGGCGGCGGTGGGGTTGTATCCGCTCATGCTGATGGTGGTGCGCCTGTTCGGCGGCCGCATGATGCGTCAGCAGCGTCGCCAGCAGGAAAGCCTGGCGGGCCTCAGCGACCTGATCCAGGAAGACCTCTCCGGCATCAGCGCCATCAAGATCTACGGCCAGGAGCGCACCGAGCAGGGGGCCTTCGCGGCCCGCAACCGCGTCTATCGCGATGCCGCCCTGGGGCTGGCCCGGACCCGCAGCACCCTGTTCCCCCTGCTGGAGGGCATTTCCTCGATCAGCCTGCTGCTGCTGCTGGCCCTGGGCAGCGGCCAGCTGGAGAGCGGCCGGCTCACGATCGGCGATCTGGTGGCCCTGATCCTCTTTGTGGAGCGGCTGGTGTTCCCCACCGCCCTGCTCGGCTTCACGCTCAACACCTTCCAGACCGGGCAGGTGAGCCTGGAGCGGGTCGAAGAGCTGCTGCAGCGTCAGCCGCAGATCGTGTCGCCCATACAGCCGGTGCCCGCGACCCAGCCGCCCCGGGGGGCGCTGGAGGCCCGAGGCCTCTGTGTGCGCTACCCCGACGCTCCCCGACCGGCCCTGGTGGATGTGTGCTTCCGGCTGGAGCCCGGTGAGCTGGTGGCTGTGGTGGGGCCGGTGGGCTGCGGCAAGACCACCCTGGTGCGGGCCCTGGGGCGGATGGTGACCGTGGAGCCCGGTCAGCTGTTCCTCGATGGGGTCGACGTGACCGACCTGTCGCTGCCGGATCTGCGCGAGCGGGTGGCGGTGGTGCCCCAGGAGGGCTATCTGTTCACGGCAACCCTGGCGGACAACCTGCGCTACGGAGTTCCGGAGGCGCCGCAGGAGCGGGTCGAGCTGGCGGCCCGGCAGGCCCGCCTCGAGGCTGATGTGAAGGGTTTCCCCGATGGCTACGCCACCCTGGTGGGCGAGCGGGGCATCACCCTCAGCGGCGGCCAGCGCCAGCGTGCCGCCCTCGGCCGGGCCCTGCTGGTGGAGGCACCCCTGCTGGTGCTCGACGATGCCCTGGCCAGCGTGGACAACACCACGGCGTCTGAAATCCTTGCCTCGGTGCGTCAGCAGCAGGGCCGCACGATCCTGATGGTGAGCCACCAGCTCTCGGCCGCCGCCGCCTGCGACCGCGTGCTGGTGCTGGAGGATGGCCGCCTGGTGCAACAGGGTCACCACCGCGATCTGATCCATCAGAGCGGCACCTACCGGCGCCTGTGGGAGCGGCAACAGGCCGAGGAGCGGCTGCAGGTGGTCGAGGCCTGAACCCTCCCTGTTGGGATCGACTGCCTGAAGTGATGTTGAGGGCTGCGGACAACACCGCTGCGGCCCGCTTATGTGAGAGCACCCATCTTCTCTGCCGGGACCCCGACCCCATGGATCCCTCCAAGGGCTACAACCTGCGCTGCACGCTCACCTTCGGTGACATCTACGGCCAGATCCTGATCTGGATGCTGGTGATCTTCGCCAGCCTGGCGGCTGGCATGGCGCTGATGGGAGCCAGCAAGCCGATCTTCGCCCTGGTGGGAGTGGGCGTGATCCTGGTGCTGTCGTTGCCGTTCCTGTTATTCGCCTTCACGACCACCTTGCTGAATCACATCGCCCTGGAGCCCAGCGCGAGTGGTGGTGAGGCTTCCTAGGCTCATGTCCACTCGTTGCCAATCTCTGTGTTCGGGCTCTTTGCCACCTCCCCGTCCGGTTCGTCGACCCGTGATCTCACCCCTGCAGGCGACGTTCTGCATGCCGTGTTGAAAACGCCCCTGGCGGCTCCGCTGGTGGAGGGGCAGGCCGAGGCCCTGTTCGGTTGCGGTTGCTTCTGGGGCGCCGAGAAGGGGTTCTGGCGCCTGCCCGGCGTCGTCACCACGGCGGTGGGCTATGCCGGCGGTGACCCGCCCCATCCCAGCTACGACCAGGTCTGCTCCGGCCGCACCGGCCACGCCGAGGTGGTGCGGGTGGTCTGGGATACGGCGGTGGTGGACGCCAGCGATGTGTTCAAGCTGTTCTGGGAGTGCCACGACCCCACCCAGGGCAATCGCCAGGGCAACGATCGCGGCAGCCAGTACCGCTCCGCCATCTATGCCAACGATCCGGCATTGCTGAGCCTGGCGCGGGCCAGTGGCGCCGCCTATCAGGAGCAATTGCAGGCGGCTGGTCTGGGCACGATCACCACCGAGATCGCCGCGGATCGGCCCTTCTTCTACGCCGAGGCCTACCACCAGCAGTATCTGGCCAAGCCCGGCAGCCGGCCCTACTGCTCCGCCCAGCCCACGGGTGTGCGCCTCGGTGCCTTCCCCGCTGCCGCCTACCGGCTCGGGGATGCGGTCTGGAAGCAGTACGACTGGAGCATCGCCCACTGCGTGCTGCGCAGCGACAACACACCGATCCAGGCCTCGTAATCCAGTCCTCGTAAGGTCGCTCTTTTCGCCCTGTGCCCCGCTCCACCTTTGCCTACGACTGGGAGGGCCAGGCCTGTTTCTGCCGGGTGGAGGGCGATCTGGAGGCCGGAAGCGCCGATCCGATCCTTTCGCTTCACCCGATCGGTGTAGGGCTGTCCGGTGCCTTCTGGCAGCGGTTCAGCCATGAATGGAACGTTCGCCGCCTGCCCCAACCCCTGATTCATCCGGATCTGATCGGCTGCGGTCGTTCCGCCATGCCGGACCGGATCCTCCGCCCCGAGCACTGGGCGGACCAGATTGCCGTGCTGCTGGATCAACGGGTGCGCCGGCCGGTGTGGCTGCTGGTGCAGGGCGCCTCCCTGCCGGTGGCCCTGGACTTGCAGGCCCTGCGGCCGCAGGCGATTCGCGGCATGGTGCTGTTCGGCCCGCCCTCCTGGAAGGTGATGACGGGGCCGGCTGATGAGCGGCTGGCCAACGCTCTCTGGCGTGGCTTCTTCCACACCCCCCTGGGCGGCCTCTTTTACCGCTACGCCCGCACCGAGCGGTTCCTGCGCTCCTTTTCGGAAAAGGAACTGTTCGCCCGCTCCTCGGATGTCGACGCGGAGTGGCTGTCGATGCTGCGGGAGGGGTCGCGCGATCTGGCCAGTCGCCATGCCGTGTTTTCGTTTCTGGCCGGGTTCTGGCGCCGCGATTACAGCGACCGCCTCCGCCAGCTGGAGGTGCCGGTGCTGGCCCTGTTCGGCGACCAGGCCAGCGGCATCAGCCGCCGCGGCAAACGCGATACCCCCCAGATCAAGGCAGCCGATTATGCGGGTCGGCTGCCCAGGGCCTCCGCCCGTCTGCTGGGCGGTCGCAACGTGCTCCCCTGGGAGACGCCGGACCAGGCGGTGGAGGCGGTGCATACCTGGATGGCCCAGCAGGCCTGAGGTCTCGGCCTGAGCCGTTCTCGCTGGAGCCCGCCTGGCTTGGATTCCATCACGCTGCAGCTGGAAACGGCCATACATTGAGCCTCGGTATTGGCCAAGCCCCTGAACCGCTCGCCCGATCCTGATCCCCATCCGGGGAGGCAGCGGGATCCCGATCTGATCCGGCGGCTGATGCCGCTGTGGGGCTGGTTCTACCGGTCTTACTTCCGGGTGCAGACCAGCGGTTGGGAGCATGTGCCGGCCTCGGGCCAGCTGATGTTCGTGGGCTCCCACAACGGTGGTCTGGCGACACCGGACCTGCCGATGTTTCTCTACGACTGGTTTCGCCGTTACGGCCTGGAGCGGCGGGTCTATGGACTGGCCCACGCCAAGGTGTGGCAGGCCTATCCCTTCGCGGCGGATCTGGCTGCCCGGGTCGGGGCGATTCCCTTCTATCCGCGCCAGGCCCTGGCAGTCCTGCGCCAGGGCGACAGTCTGTTGGTCTATCCCGGAGGTGGCCAGGATGCCTTCCGGCCCCATCGGCTGCGGGGTCGCATCCACTTCGGCGGCCGCACCGGTTTTCTGCGGCTGGCGATCTGGCATGGCCTGCCGCTTGTGCCCCTGATCTCCTGGGGCAGTCATGACAGCCTGTACGTGATCGAGGACTGCTACCCCGCCGCCCGGCGTCTGCATGACCACGGCATGCCCTGGCTGATGGGCCTCGATCCGGAAGTGATGCCGCTCTACCTGGGACTTCCCTGGGGCCTGGCGGTGGGGCCTCTGCCCAATCTCCCCCTGCCCACGGTGATCCATACGCGGGTCTGCCAGCCAATCCATCTGCCCCGCAGCGGCCATGCCGCCAGCCGCGACCGCGCTTACGTGCAGGCCTGCTACGACCGGGTGGTGGGGTGCATGCAGACCGAACTCGACCAGTTGCGTGCTGAGGTGACGGGCGGAAGGCGGGGCGCATGGTTCAAACCATGATCCGCCGCGAAGGATTCCCTGCGGAGCCTGGCTATGGTGCTTTTCGCACGGGCCGCTGCCTGAGAGCCGTGGGTGCGTTATGAACGCTGATCATCAGCCCGCCACCACCCTGCGGAGGATGACTGTCCCCCTGTTCGGCCTGCTTTTTGGACCCCTGATCGCCATGTCCTCCCCCTGGTGGGAGGACTACGGCATCAAGGAGAAGTTTCTCTGCGCCGACAAGGCTCAGCTGGTGCTGGAACGTAACGACGCCCAGGCCTCCCTGATCGCCGGCCGCTTCCGTTCCACTCTGTTCCGCGAGGATTCCGCCGAACCGGGGATCCGCTACCGCAACGACGGCATGCTGGTCATCCTGCGCGGCGATGAGCTCACCCTGGAGAAGCTGCCAATCCGGTTGCAGTGCATCCGCACCGAACAGGTATGACGCCACTTCCCGATCGGATCGTGATCGTGGGCATCCTGGCCACGGTGGGTCTCTGTTTCGCCCTGGTGTTCTGGACCGTGCGCCTCAACCCCGGTGGAGAACCCCCGATGCAGTGGCGCGATTCCGCCCCATCCGCCACCATCGACCGACCGATGGCTGGCTCAACGGAGCGGGGTCTGTTGTGACCCCTTCCAGGCCCCCTGGAAGCCGCCGCCAGCTGCATCCCCTGCCCCGCGGGCTGGTGGAGCTCTACGGCCTGCTGGCTGTGCTGTTCGTTCTGATTCCCGAGTGGATGGCCGGGAGTGCCCTGGTCGGATTCCGCGAGGGTCGCGGCGGTGCTGATCTGCCGGTCACCAGCCAGGCGTGGGAGCGGTTGCCTGAGTTGCGACTCGCCACCATGACCCTGGCCCAGCTGCGCCTGCTGGCCCGTCAGCTGCGGGTGTGCGGCTACGCCGGTCTGAGCCGCGACAAGCTCACGGCCCGGCTGCTGCGTCGCCTGAAGCGCCGCCAGATCCAGGGGCGAGCCCGGCAGACGCTGTGATAATTTTCATTCGCCGGGGCGTAGCGCAGCTTGGTAGCGCACCACTTTGGGGTAGTGGGGGTCGTGGGTTCAAATCCCGCCGCTCCGATTGAATCAACGGCAACAACGCAGCGGTTTCCATCCAGCCGCTTCTTTATCTCATAACCGTCCTGAACAGGGCGGTTTTTTATGCCTGCTGTTTTTGACTTAGAACTCAAAGCGCACCACTCAGTACTTGGTGACGAAGGAGTCGCCGGCAGGGTTGTTCAGCACATTCTTCGAGCACTGAGCTCTGAGCTCTGAGCACTGAGCTCTGGGCTCAGAACACTGGCACTGGCTCTGAATACAGAACGCTTGCTTTGAAAATCTCACCCTGTCTCGGCAGTCACGATCAGAACTCTGGGTTTGGATCTGAACTCTGAATCCTCCATTTTCATGATCTCTCGGCGGCAAGCGGATTCCTTCTCGTCGTCTTGCTTCTCCTCCTTGACCTGTTCTTCCCAGTGCTTCTGTTCAGTGGCTTGTTCCGGTTGACAAGCGTGCCCTCGATGGATGGCCCGAGGCTCATCGACGCAGGCACGCCTCCAGGGCACTGAGCAGGTTCTCGATCAGCAGCGTCGCGCTGGCCTCGGTGCTGGCCTGCCAGTGCCGTCCGTCGCGGCGGATGCGCTCGACGCCATCAGCCCCGAGGGCTTCGATCACGTAGGCCCGATCCTGCAGCAGCCACGGCTCCAGCAGCTCCGGTGTGACCTCCAGATGAAACTGCAGGCCCCAGGCGTGCCGGCCGATTCGGAACATCTGCTCGACGCAGTGAAGGCTTGAGGCCAACAGGGTGGCGCCCGGTGGCAACACAATCCGATCGCCGTGCCAGTGCAGCACCAGTTCACTGGCGGCCAGCCCCTGCAGCACAGCTTCCTGCTCCGCCGTCGTCGTCCAGGTCACTGCGCCCCATCCCACTTCCCGCAATGGCCGGGGCGGCTCTCCCACCTCCAGGGGCACCGCATCGCCCCCCATCGCCCGGGCCAGCAACTGGGCACCCAGACAGATCCCCAGGACTGGCTGCTGCGCCTCCACCCGCTGGCGGATCAGCTCCAGCTCCGCCTCGAGCCAGGGAAAGGCATCGTTGCCGAGATCGGCCACGCCCATCGGTCCGCCCAGTACCAGCAGCACCTGGTCGGTGGGGGTGCCGTTGGGGGTCGCTGCCGGCAGAGCCTCACCCCGATCCGGCCGGCAGACGCTCACCTGCCAGCCCCTGGCGCGGGCTGCGCCTGCGAAGCGGCCAGGCCCTTCCCGATCGAGGTGCTGAATCACGAGAAGTTCGGTCATCGCCCTGGGCTCATTCCAGCCGTGTCACCACGCCCATCCTGCGCAGCCAGCGATTGACGCGTCGCCGCAGGCGTGGCGGCACCTCCTGCAGCAACTGGCCCAGTTCCAGGGCCGCCAGGCGATGCAGGGCCCGGACGTCCACCCGCCAGAGCGCTTCGGCCTCCCGGATCAGCCGCGCCCAGGTGCGCACGTTCTTCCAACGGCGGATGCGCTGCTGCGGCACATCGACCAGAGACCAGTGGGGGCCGGGCTCACTTCCGCTGGTCATCACTGCAGCCCGGCACGTGGCTTCTCCAGCCTGTTGAGTCCTGGCTGTTTTGTCTTCAACTCAGTCGCAGGAGTTCGGAGTTGGACGGCGACTCAGATCCGTTTGTTTCGGTCGGATTGATCCGGTCAGGCCGAGCGAGGCAGTGTCCGCCGGGTGGGCTGGCTGCTGCCGGTGATGGCTCCAGAGCCTGCTGCTGGTCGCTCCTCTCGATCGAGTTCCACCTGCTGGACGGGAAAGCCCAGGGCCTGCACCTCAGACTCGCTCAGCCGGCGGCTCCAGGCTCCTGGCACGGGGTCGTTCCAGCGAAAACCCGCCTCCTTGGCGCGGTGGCGTTCCGCATAGCTGAGGTTGGCGCGGTAGAGATGGCGCGGTTCCTGGGCCGCGGCCAGCAGCGTGTCCAGATCGCTGCAACGCTCGAACACCTGGGCCAGGTAGATGCAGTCGGTGAGGGCGCGATGGGCGGCCCAGACGGGGACCCCGTAGGCCAGGGCCAGGTCCCGCACGGAGGGGTTGGAGCGCAGGTGCTTCTCGGCGGGCCAGCGGATCTCCTCCATCGAACAGATCCAGGGCCGCTCCAGGGCCGGCAGCTCCCCGTGGCCGAACCACTGGCGATCGAAGGCGGCGTTGTGGGCCAGCACCGCATCGGCGGCGGCGGCCATCGCCAGGAAGCACTGCAGCCCGGCCTGCCAGGGCTGCTCCAGTCGTGTCCAGTCGGCGGCGATGCCGTTCACATGCTCTGCCGGATTGGCGTTGCAGGGCAGCAGGAACGACACCTGGCTGAGCACGGCGCGGCTGGGGACATGGAACAGCACCGCCCCCACCTCGATGCAGCTGCCATCGGCAGGGGAGAGGGCCGTGGTTTCGGTGTCCAGGATCAGGAGGCGCTGCGGCACCGCTGACCGCGCAGCAGGCTGCAAACCCGATTGCGAAGCCGATTGCGAAGACGTGGTGGTTGGGGTCTGGGACTCGGAATGGGAGATGGACACGGCTCTGGGGATCTCAACCGGCATGGGCGCTGGCGTGGATGCCGGGTTCTGCGGCTCCGTTTGCCGCGATGGTTCCGGTTGCTCGCCCTCTGAGTCCTGGGAGGCGGTGGTTGTCTTCAGAGCAGGGTCTGCTGTATGGAGGGTCGGCTCCGGCGCAGGTTCTGGATCCCTGGGCGCAGGAGCGCCCGTCTCCACAGATCCGCCCAGCAGGCTGAGCAGGTCGTCCTGGTGCCACTGATTGGAGTGCGACTGACTGGAGTGCGACGCCATCACCGCCCTGCTTGCCGCCCCATGCTCTCAGCCGCAGGGGCTCTGCGCAGCAAGCACCCTCCGTCCCAGTGGATCCGCAGCGTTCTGTCAGTCAGCCTGCTTAGGGTTTGGGTTCTCTCCATAAGCTCTTGGCACGCCCCCTTGCCCCCGGTGATCGGGCCCCCCTGGTGGCCCTGCCTGATCAGAACGGCGTTGCGCGGCGCAGCGATCAGCTGGGCGGCAAGGCCCTGGTGCTGTTCTTCTATCCCAAAGACGACACCCCGGGCTGCACGATGGAAGCCTGCGCCTTCCGTGACAGCTACACCGACCTGCAGGCCCTCGGCGCTGAGGTATGGGGCGTGAGCGGCGATGACACCGCCAGCCATCAGCGCTTCGCCAGCCGTCACCAGCTCCCCTATCCGCTGTTGGTGGATCGGGGCAACGGCCTGCGCAAGGCCTTCGGGGTGCCAGGGGTGCTGGGCCTGCTTCCGGGGCGCGTCACCTATGTGATCGATGGGCAGGGCACGGTGCGGCATGTGTTCAACAACCTTCTCGATGGCCCCGCGCACCGGCGTGAGGCGATCCAGGCCCTGCAGCAGCTTCAGCCAACCTGAGGCCAGGGGGGCGTCGGTCGATCAACAGGAGCAGCGGGTATGGCGCGATGGAGGCAGCAGGGGGAGCTCTGGCAGCTGGAGCCGGCCGGCGCGCCGCGGGGCCTGATCGAGTTCATCGGTGGCAGCTATCTGGCTGCCACCCCCCAGCTCAGCTACCGGCGTTTCCTTGAGGCCCTGGCGGCTCGCCACTGGCGGGTGCATGCCTGGAGCTACGTGCCAGGCTTCGATCACCAGGCCCAGGCCAGTGCCGCCTGGCGGTTGTTCCGACGGTTCCGGCTCGGCGACGACGCCACCACGAGTGGCTTCCCAACGCCGGGACCCGCCTCCGGTCCGCTGCTGCGGCTGGGCCACAGTCTCGGCTGCAAGCTGCATCTGCTGGCTCCGGATGGCGGTCGCCGCTGTGACGGGTTGGTGGCCCTGAGCTTCAACAACTTCTCGGCGGAGCGTTCGGTGCCGCTGCTGGCGGAACTGGGACAACAATTCAAGTTCCGCAGTGAGTTCAGTCCCTCGCCGGAGGAAACCCTGCTCCAGGTTGGGGCCACCTACCGCCAGCCCCGCAACCTGCTGGTGCGGTTCAACCGCGACGGCATTGATCAGAGCAACCGCTTGCTGGGGGTGCTGCAGGCGCGGTCCGGTGATTGCTCCGAGCTGCTGGAGCTGCCCGGTGACCACCTCACCCCCGCCAGCGGCGGCCTGCGCAAGCAGCTGCTGGGCGCCTGGGCCGACGATCCAGCCCGGCAACGTGGGATGGAACGGCTGGTGGATCAGATCACGGCCTGGTCTGGGGTGCCTTAGCCAGGAGCGCCACAGATCAGGGCTCCCACGTCTGGGAGCCCAGGTAGGTCAGCTCCACGAAGTCGCTGGCTTGCCGGTCGCTGGGGCTCAGTTCCAGGGGAAAGCCGCCCAGATCGACGCGCCCCATCGACTCCAGGGCCTGGGTCAGCCCCTTGCGACTGGGGTTGGGCCCGGCCCGCTGCAGCCCTTCGCTGATCAGGCGGGCGGCGAGGAACCCTTCCAGGCTCGTGAAGCCGTACTGGGGCTCGGTGGCCTGCCGCTGCATCAGCCGCTGGTACTCCGCCACCACCGGGATCCGGCGGTTCCAGGGGAAGGGCACCACCTGGCTGATGCCGATCCCGGTCGACTGGCCATCGGGCAGGGCCTGCTGCAGGGCCCGGCTGCCCACGAAGGAGACCGTCATCAGCTGCGCCTTGCTGCCCAGGGTCAGCAGGTCGCGGCTGATGGCCGCCGCACCGGGGTAGGAGCTGATGATCACCACCCCGCTGGGGTTGGCCGCCTGCAGGGTGCGGGCCGCAGCCTTGGTGGCGCTGGAGTTGCGCTCCACGCCGGCCGTGGCCACCGGCTGGAGTCCATGGCGCTGCAGGGCCCGTCGCGTGGCGGCCAGCCCGTCGTCGCCGAAGGCATCGTTCTGGTGCAGCACGGCGATCCGGTGGCGGCCGGCGCGCACCAGGGCAGCGACGATCTGGTCGAGTTCCGCCTGGTAGCTGGCCCGCAGGTTGAACACCAGCGGCCGCCGCGGCTCCCTGAGCAGCATCGCTCCGGTCAGGGGGGCGACCAGGGGGATGTGTTCGCGCTCCACCGTCGGCAACACGGCCTTCACGGTGGGGGTGCCGACGTAGCCGAACAGGGCCAGGACCCTGTCCTGCTGGATCAGCCTGTCGGTGTTGCGGCGGGTCAGTTCCGGTTCATAGCGGTCGTCGTGGCTCACCAGGCGGATCCGGCGTCCATGGATCCCACCGCGGCGGTTGACCTCCGCGAACCAGGCCTGGGCGCCGAGCCGATACTCCTGGCCCAGCTGGGCAGAGGGGCCGCTGAAGGGTGCTGACTGTCCCAGTACGAGCTCCGGAGCGCTTGCGGCGGATCCAGGAGCACCGGAGATCCTTGCTGTCGCTGCCGTCGCCATCGAGGGCAGGCGCAGCACGCTCGGCAGTAGGGCAGCCAGGGGAAGGACGACCAGGGCCAGGGCCGCCTTGCCGGCAGTGCTGCCGGTCATCCCTAGGGTCAGGCGTGGTGGCAAGGCGCCAATGCACTCCGATGAGCCCTTGCCTGAGTCCGGTCTCCCGGAACCGCCAGGTCCAGAACCGAGAGGTTCCGAAGGCAGGGCGCCCGGTCGACGGCGGAAGCGCTGGAATGGTCTGGCCATTGGGTCCGTTGTTCTTGCCGTCGCCCTGTTGATTCTGGGGCTGATGCGGATCGATGTCGCCCAGGTGCGCAGCCGAGACTCGCTGCGGCTGTCCTCGGCCTCCCGGGCCCTCAGCACCGATCCGGCCCTGCTGGCCGGCGGTGGATGGACCTCCCTGCGAGGGGAGCGGCTGAACGCGACGGAGGCCCGCGAAGACCAGGTGGCTCTGGAACGGGCCGCGAACCATGTGCAGGTGGGGGTGTATGTCAACAGCACCTACGACCTCGAACTGAACATCCCCAGCTATTCGTCCAGTGGCTACGTGTGGCTGCGCTGGGACGAGCCGCTGCAGCGCTATCTCGAAGCGCAGAACACCAGCATCGACCGCCGCTTCACCCTGCTCAACGGCCTGCTGTCCGATGCTGATCCGGTCTTGCGGCCCCTGGTCGATCGTCCGGTACGCCTCGCTGATGGCAGCTTTTACCAGTTGTTCAACTACATCGGGCGCTTCTACATCGACAAGGCCAGTTTCCGCCACTTTCCCTTCATGACCGTGAGTCTGCCCCTGGTGCTGGAGGTCGACGACGTCGATGGCGGCCTCGACTACACCAGCCTCCGGCTCGAACCGGATCTCCAGAACAGTGGCATGGGGCTCTACGCCGGCATCATCGGCTGGCTCAACCGCGGCTGGTCGATCGCGGAGTACCGGCACCACTACGCCACCAACTTCGGCCTGGGTGGTGCCGAGAACGATTACAGCCAGGTGGTGTTCGATATCTCCTTCGGCATCTCCGCCTGGGCAGCCTTCTGGCGCCTGCTGTTGCCCCTGGCGGTGCTGATGGTGATGGTGCTGCTGGTGTTCAAGGTGCGGCCCGATGAACAGGATGCCCGCGCCAGTATCCCGGTCACGGTGCTGCTGACCCTCGTGTTTCTGCAGCAGACCTACCGCGCGGAGTTGCCCCAGCTGCCATTCCTTACCTTCCTCGATCAGGTGTACGTGGTGGCCTACGTGGTCACCCTGATGGCGTTTGTGCTGGTGATCTGGATCGGCCGCCGCTACAGCGACATGGAAGCCATGCCCGATGGGGACGGCAAGGAGATCCTGCAGCAGCGGCTGCATCGCCTTGATGACATCTGGCCCCTGGCCATGGTGTTGATCAGTGGCCTGAGCATCTGGCTCTGTTGGGTGAACCTGCCGCCAGGCGGATGACAACTCCCAAGTGGATGGTGATGGTCCAGGCAACCTCCTCCTCCAGGGTTGAACGCAGGCGGAGCAGGAGCGTCTGCCGGCCAAGCCCTCCGTGGGCGACATCGTGGTGGGCAGGATCCGAGGTGCCGGCAGCCGCCGGATCCTGCTGATGGTCCACTACGACTGTGATGATCCTGCAGGCCCTGGAGCTGACGGCCGAACGGAACGTCCGCGATTTCGCCACGATCACGGTGCTGTTCAACCCCGATGAGGAGATCGGCTCGCGCGGATCGGCGGATCTGATTGCCCGCCAGGCCCACCAGATTCTGGCTCTGCAGGCCCTGGGAGATTCAGCCAAGGGCACCACGGTCGACTGGACCCGCATCCGCCCCGGCGAGAGCCCCAACGTGATCCCCATCCGGGGCAGCCTGCCCGTGTCGCTCATTCTGGCCGGCGGCCTCGATGCCTCGAACGTGGGCCGGGCGATCGAGCAGGTTCAGCCCTTCGGTGTGGATGTGAACAGCGGCGTCAAGGGATCCGATGGCTTCAAGGATCCAGCCAGCTTGCAGACTTTCATTGCGGCCGTGCGGCACAAGGATTTCACACACTGATCGGAGCCAGCGGATTCATTGGAGCTATCGGTGCCAACGATGCTGTCGAAGCCATCAGACCATGCGCTGGGAAGGCTTCGCGGGAATTTGATGAATGGAGCCCAGGAAGGCTCCTCTGTTGGGATTGAGCTCTGCGGTTTTCAGCGCTTTTTCAGCCTTAAAGACCTTGGTGTCTATCCAGCTGTTGTGCTCTGCCAGCAAACAGATGTGATCCAATCGGTTCATGGCGAATCCGGGCAGCCTGCCTTCATAGAATGCCCGCTTCCAGTTGTTTCAGGTCAATGAATTCCGGAGACTTGACGCCAGCCTCCACCCTGATTCTTTCCAGCTTTGGCGAGTCGAAAAAGCGCCTTGCATTGTCAAGTGAGATCCAGGCGGGATAGTCGGCAACCTCGTGGATGATGAGCACGTGCTGCGTGGATGGAGGCGTCATGGGATCGGCATGGAGGTGCTGGATTCTCACCACTGGGTGCCAACAAAATCAATCGTAGCTTCGCTGGTGCTGTTGGCAGGAAACCTGACCTTGATTTCTCTGCTGTAGACAACCTTGACGCCAGGAAGATAAAAGCTGGTCAGCTTGCCATCTGGAAACTTCACGACTGATTGTCGTTTCTCAGCATCTTTGACAAACTCGCTGTTCTGAGGCGAGGAGTATGTTCGCGTTAGCGCCTCAAGCAGCTTGGCGCCATCCTGCGTTTGAAGGCGAAATCTTGACGTCACCGTGAAATCCTGAAAGCCACCGCAGGCAAAGGCATCAATCTTGATCTTCTCGGGAAGGGGCTCCTTGAACATGGTGCGGAGAAACTGGATCTGCAAGTCTTGATGTCGTCTGCCGAACCCGAAGTCGCAGGCAGAGGCGAGTGAGAAGCCGTTGCGAAGCAAGTCAAAGACAACAGCCCATCCAGCGATGATAAATACAACTATCGTCAGAGTCAACGGACGTTTCATCCAGGCGCCCATTGTGCTCGATCAGTGGTAGATCGTAGCTCTTTCCATTGTCCAGGCCGATCTGGAAGGCAGGCCTGACTGGGTACCAGAGACTCTGGTCGGCAGACACTTTTGGCGCTATTCGCTGGTATGTTACAAGAGATAAGACTGAGTGCTGACTGATCAAAGGCTAGTGATTGTCAAGCTTGCCTAGTTCACTTTCCAGTAACCTCACCATCTTATGGGCAGCGCCAGATACCGCTTGATCAATGGTCGTGGATTGATCGCTGACAGATGTTGGTTGTCGTCCCGCGAGCCGTGCCTCCAGCAGGCATCGCTTGTCAACGGGGCCAGACTTTGAGGTACTGTTCTCGTCGCTCAGGTGAACTTCCAGCCTGGTGATATGATCGGTGAAGCGTGCCAAAGTGTGATTCAAGGTTGTTTCGACACTTTGTGCCAAAGCTTCATGCCCAGAGATGTTCTTGTCTGTATTGACTTGAATCTGCACGGTTCTCTCCAGTGTGGATGAATGTTGTTTGTCTGCCTACTCACTAGCAAGACTTGGATGGTATGCCCATCATGGCTTCACATCCCGATATCAGAGGCTGATCATTGCTCCCTCTGCCCCCTCGTTCTCTACCTTCCTCTCCCTCTCTCCCCGTCTCCCTCCCATTCGTTCTGGGGAGCAATGTCTTCCCTCTGATTCCTACATATGCAGGGGCGATTGAGCCGTTCCCTTCGCTGATCCAGCCAGGCAGCCAAGGCTGAGGTGACACGGTTCACGTGATCAGGCGGAGCAGGGTTCCATCAGGGCGTCGGCAGCGCCGGCAGCTGGGGGGTCACATCCACCAGGGCATAGGTGGTATCACCCCAGCCATCGGCGGGCAGCAGGGGTGGTGCGCTGGGCCCTGGTGCTGCGGCCTTCCCCGCCGCGAAGGCGCCCTCGGTCCAGGCCAGAAGCAGGCCACGCAGGGGGCCGCCACCGTCGGCTTCGATCGAGCGAAGGTTGAAATGATCTCCCCCCTGGGCCAGCACGAGGCGATGGCCACCGCCACTGTTGCGGGCTTCCTGGGCCATCGGTGTGATCGCCTCGGGCCCTGCCGGTACCACCCAGTCCTTGCTGCCGCTCACGAGCAGGACCCTCCCATTCATCGCCTTGGCGGCTCCCACATCAAAGAGCAGGCGCATGGGCGGGCTCACCGCCACGACGGCCGTGACCCGGGGGTCAGCCCCGCCGGCCCGGTTCGCGCTGGTCAGGAAGCTGCACTGGAGCACCCAGCTGAGGTTGCGGGCCGGATCCCTCAGGTTCTGGCAGGAGCGACCCAGCTGGGTGGCGCTGGGCCGGGCCCCGGCCAGCTGCAACACCGTGGTCGCCCCCCACGACTGACCCATGGCCACCACCTGGTCCGTGCGCCCGGGGGCCGGCAGAGCCCGGCTGCC
>NZ_JAYGIC010000037.1:0-12339 GCF_034931105.1 Synechococcus sp. CCY9201
TACCGGGGCCTCCCCGCCAGGCGGTGGCGCTGTGGGGCCCCTTGGCGATTGGGCCGGCGGGGTGGCTCTGGCGCTGGAAGGAGCAGATCGACCGGAGTTTTCTGGAGCTGTTCACGGCCCTGCAGCCGATGCAGACCGCCAATGGCGAGCCGATGGCCTGTCGCGGCTGCGCCGCCAAGCTGGCCGCGGCGCCCCTGACCGCCGCCCTGGCCCGCGTCAGTGGCAGCAGCCATCCACCGGCGCCGGAGGATGCGGTGGAACTGGGCCGCGGCGCCAACGGTGAGCATTGGCTGCAGAGCGTGGATGGGTTCCCAGCCCTGCTGAGTGACCCCTGGCTGAATGCCCGGCTCACAACCCTGCATGCCTGCAGCGATCTCTGGGCCTGCGGTGCCTCGGTGCACAGCGTTCAGGCGGCCGTGACCCTGCCGGCTGTGGGGCCCAGCCTGCAGGAGGAGCTGCTGGTCCAGACCCTGGCCGGGATCCGCTCGGTGCTGGAGCCGATGGGAGCCTCTCTGATCGGCGGCCACACCCTCGAGGAGCGCCAGGAGCTGTCTGACGGGGTGGGTGCAGCGGCACAGAGGCAGGCCGCTGCTGAGCCACCCGGCCAACGGATCACCCTGGTGCTCACAGTGAACGGCGTTGCCCCGCCAGAGCAGCTGTGGCCCAAGGGCGGCCTGAGCCCCGGGGATCAGCTGCTGATCATGAAGCCGATCGGCAGTGGCGTGCTGTTTGCCGCCGCCATGGCCGGCGCGGCCCGGCCGGAGTGGATCGCCGCGGCCCTGGCCGAGATGCAGCGCAGCCAGGCGGATCTGGTGCCGCTGCTGGCGCGTCACGGCTGCCGGGCCTGCACCGACATCACCGGCTTCGGGTTGCTGGGGCACCTGGGCGAGATGCTCGGAATCGGTCGCGGCGAAGGACCCCCTCCCTTGGCCGTGCGGCTGCGCGCCGCTGCGGTACCCGCCCTGGCCGGTGCTCTGGAGCTGCTGGAGGAGGGCTTCGCCAGCAGCCTCGCCCCCGACAATGCGGCAGCCCTGGCCACGCTGGACGGCCCGATCCGACTGGACCAGCCGGCCCCAGGCTCCCGGTTGGGGCTGCTGATCGATCCGCAGACCTGTGGCCCCCTCCTGGCCGCTCTGCCGGCGGCCCAGGTCGCCGATGCCCTGGAGGCCCTGGCAGCAACCGGGTTTGAACAGGCCAGCGTGATCGGTGAAGTGGTCGAAGCCTGATCGAGGCCAAGCGCCCGAGCAGCGGTGACCGCTGCGGCTATGGGGGCCTGTGCTGGAATCCCCCCCGACAACGTTGCGGCCAGACCTGATCTCCGCGCAGCCCTGCCTATGGCCACGACTTCTGCCGTGATCGCGTCCGAAGACACAGCTCCGCACGGCAGGAGTCCACGCCAGTGGGGCTGGCCGGGCGAGGGGGCGACGGATTGGCTGGATGCCCTGCTGCCGCTGATCTTCGCCCTGCAGCTGTTCCGCTCTCAGGAACTGCTCGCCACCGGCCTGCTGCTGATCTGGCTGGCCCTGCGGCTGGTCAGTCAGGCGGTGCGGCAGGTGCGGCAGAGGCCGGCCGGAACCCCCTGGGCGGCCCTGATGCTCGGGCTGCTGCTGGTGAACGTGCGGGTGGTGCTGTTCGGCGAGGAGAGCAGTCCCTCCGGCCCCAGCGATCTGCTGATGGTGGTGCTGGGCCTGGCTGCCGGTGCCGGTCGGCGGCCAGCCTCCTGGCGGGCCTCGTTGCAGTGGATCGGCCTGGCGACCCTGCCTGTGGTGGTGCTGCTGGCCCTGCACTGGCCCGGCAGCCTCGACTTCAGCACCCCCCTGGAAGTCGTGCTGGAACAGAAGAAGGTTGGGATTGGCGGCCTGAATCGCGTCGCCACCCTGGCGATGCTGTTCAGTGTCTGCGCCGCCTATGGCGGGCTGCTGGAAAAGACCGGCTGGAAACGCCTGGCCCTGCTGGCCACGGCGCTGCTGGGCTATGGGCTCTGCCTGCGCACGGGATCACGCCTGGCCCTGCTGGCACCGCTGCTGGCCATGGCGATGGCGTATCTGATCAGTCGGGCCCGGGGCCGGTTGAAGGCCGGCCAGGCAGCGCTGCTGGCCCTGGGCGGCTCCGCGGCCCTGGCCGCCGTGATGAGCCTGTGGTGGTTCGTGCTGGCCCCCAGCAGCGGCCGCAATCTCCTCTCCGACCTGGGCCGCCTCAAGGCGGCGGAGTGCTACGGAGGCATCGCCTTTTCCGGTCAGAACCGCTTTCTGTACGGCATCGGCTTCGGCACGCGGGCGCGGGAGTTCTGCGCTGAGGCCACCGCCCAGGCGCGCGGTGACGGCTGGCGGCCGATGGGCCATGCCCACAACAGCGTCGCCCAGATCCTGGGCGAAACCGGCAGTCTCGGCCTGCTGGCACTGGTGCTGCTGCTGGTGATCCTGGTGATGGCGATCAGGTGGCGCCTGCGGCACACACCGTTGCGACTGGCCTGGGGACGCGACGGCACCACCCTCACGGAAGCGGCGATCGCCCTGGATCTGCTGCTGCTGTTCAACGCCCTGGCCACCACGGTGTTCCTGATCAATCCCGCCAGCCAGTGCCTGATCGGCTATCTGGCCGTCACCGCCTTGTGGGGGCTGCCGGACGCCGCAGTACCCGAGCCTCCTCCAGCTGATCGATGGCTTCCAGCCGGGCCTGGCGCAACCGCATCCCCAGCTGGGGACCAGGCGTCACACCCTGAGCCAGCAGATCCTTCGCAGACAACGGCGACCTGACATGGCGCCAGAGCAGCCACCAGCGCAGCAGGGGCCGCCGCCGGGTACTGCCACTGCCGCAGGCGAGGGCCAGGGCGACCGCCTCGGCTGAAAGCCCCGGACTCTCCAGCAGCTGGGTCCACTGGGAGGGCTCCGCTGGGCCATCGGCCGGAGCGGAAGCCGCCTCCGCCAGCCGCTGCAGCAGCAGCAGCCACTGACTGAGCAACTTGTGCTGGCGATGGGGCAACTGCAGCCGCTCGGCCAGGGCGAGGGGATCGGCGGCAGCCGCCACCAGGGCCGCCGGCAGGGGCAACCCGAAGCGCTGGGCCCACGCCAGCCGCCGCGGCCAGGTTCGATCCGCCTGGATCCGTTGATCAAGCAGCTGCAGCGCCCCCCACCCCTGCAGTGCCGTCAGAGCCCGGCGCCAGGCCTCCCTTTCCAGCAGTAGCTCCAGTTCCATGCGCAGCCGGGTGCCCAGGGCCGAGGGAGCCTGCCCCGGCGGATCGCCCGGCCGCCACCCCCAGGGCCAGGTGGCCAGGGTGCTCTGCAGTTGTTCCAGGCTCTCCGGGGCCAGCGTGAAACCGAGGCGGGCGACGTAGCGGGCACCTCGCAGCACCCGGGTGGGGTCATCGCGGACGCTGGCGGCGTGGAGAAAGCGGAGCTGGCGCCGGACCAGATCCCGTTGGCCGCCGTGGGGATCCAGCAGGCAGCTGGCATCCGGTGGGGAGGCGGGATCACCACGGCAGGGCACCAGCAACAGGGCCATCGCGTTGATGGTGAAGTCCCGCCGGGCCAGATCGTCATCGAGGCTGCCGTAGCGCACCCGGGGGTTCTCGCCAGGCACCGGGTAGCTCTCTTGGCGCGCACTGGCCAGATCAAGCAGCAGCGGCTGGTCGCCCGCCTGGAGGGCCTCACCGTGACAGGCGCCGAGATCCAGCTCCAGCTCCACCGTGCCGTAGGCACCGTGCTCCTGGAGAAAGGGCACCAGCTGGGGCCCCAACTGCTGCCGTAACCGGCGGGCGAGCCGATGGGCCGCCGGCGGCCGTTCCAGCGCACTGACCCGCTCCGGCTGGGAGTCTTCGGGAGCTGGCTGCCAGCTCCCCTCGATGGCAATAGCGGCCTCGGGGCTGGCTGCGGGCCAGCTGACCCCGCCCAGACTGGCCTCTTCCACCACCAGATCCAGGTCGGGCAGCCCCCGCCAGGGATCGTGGTGCACCCGGTGCAGCAGCAGATCGCGCACGGCACCGCCCACCAGGGCGAGGCGATGGTGCACGGCGGCCTGGCGCAGCAGGGGCAGCAACTGGGGCGGCAGGCCCGGGATCTCCATGACGCGCAAGCCCCGTCCAGACCGGAGATGGGGAGAATGGGCGCATCATGAAGGAACTGCGCCGGTGTCGGCCCTGACGCGCTGTCTGGAGGAGGAGGCCGGGGCGATCGCCGCCGCGGCCGGTCGCCTCGATGCCGGCCAGGTGGAGGCGGCCCTCGCGCTGCTCGATCGCTGCGCCGAGGATCGGGCCAAGCTGGTGATCACCGGCGTGGGCAAGAGCGGCATCGTGGCCCGCAAGATCGCGGCCACCTTCTCCTCGATCGGGCTGATGGCGATCTACCTCAGCCCCCTCGATGCCCTGCACGGCGACCTGGGGGTGGTGGCGCCGCAGGACGTGGCCCTGCTGCTCTCCAACAGCGGTGAAACCCAGGAGCTGCTGGAGATCCTGCCCCATCTGCAACGCCGCGGCAGTGCCCGCATCGCCCTGGTGGGCCGGCTGGACTCCAGCCTGGCCAGGGGCTGCGATGCGGTTCTGGATGGCTCGGTGGACCGGGAGGCCTGTCCGCTCAACCTCGCCCCCACCGCCAGCACCGCGGTGGCGATGGCGATCGGCGATGCCCTGGCGGCGGTGTGGATGGAGCGGCGCGGCATCTCCCCCCAGGACTTCGCCCTCAACCATCCGGCCGGCAGCCTCGGCCGCCAGCTCACCCTGCGCGTCGGCGACCTGATGGTGCCGGCCGACCGTCTCCACCCCCTGGCTCCGTCGGCGGATCTGCCGGCGGTGATTGCCCAGCTGACGCGCGATGCCATCGGCGCCTGCTGGGTGGCACCCCCTGACGAGCCCGAACGGCTGGCGGGGCTGATCACCGATGGTGACCTGCGCCGCGCCCTGCAGGCCCATGGCCCCGGCACCTGGGCCACGCTCACGGCCCGCGACCTGATGACCGCCGATCCGATCACGGTGGGGCCTGGCCTGCTGGCGGTGGAGGCGCTGGAGCGGATGGAGCGGAACCGCCGCAAGCCGATCTCGATCCTGCCGGTGCTGGCCAACGCCGGCGGCAGCGCCGATCAGGACAGGCACCTGCTGGGGCTGCTGCGGCTGCACGATCTGGTGCAGGCCGGCCTCACCAGCGGGCGGAGCCCGCAGCCATGATCGGCGCCCTGGAATGGATGCGACAACGGCGGCGCTGGCGACAGCTCGGGCCTCGCCTGGATCAGCTGCGCCTGGTGGTGCTCGATGTGGACGGGGTGCTCACCGACGGCGGTCTCTGGTACGGCCCCAACGGCGAGCTGTTCAAGCGCTTCGATGTGCGGGACGGACTGGGGATCCGCCTGCTGCAACAGGCCGGGCTGGAGGTGGCCCTGCTCAGCGGCGGCATGGGCGGTGCCACCGAGGCCCGGGCCCGCCATCTCGGCATCCGCCATTGCCTGGTGGGAGTGAAGGACAAACCCGCCGCCCTGGCGCGGCTGCTGGAGCAACTCGACCTGGAGCCAGCCAGCACCGCCTTTGTGGGCGACGACTTCAACGACCTGGCGGTGCGCCCCTGCGTGGGGCTGCTGCTGGCCCCGGCCGATGCGGCCCCACCCCTGCGGCGGCAGGCCGATGCTGTGCTCGAGCGCAACGGCGGCGACGGGGCCGTGCGGGAGCTGGTGGAGCGGATCCTGGGGCGCCGGCCGCATTGGCGTCAGCTCTGTGCCGAGGGATGGCGCGACCGCAACGACTGAACGGCGATGTCCTGAGCCACGGGGCCTCCTGCGGCGTTCATCTGGGCCGCGATCCCCCTGGCCTGTTCGAGCTGTTCCGCCGTATCCACCGACAGGGAGTCGCCCTCCACCGGGAAGGTGCCGATGCCGATGCCCGCCTCGATCAGCCGCAGCTGTTCCAGCTTCTCGACCTGCTCCAGGGGCGAATGGGGCAGCGCGGCCCAACCGGCCAGCACATCGGCGCGGTAGCCATAGAGGCCCACATGCCCCCAGTAGGGGGCGTGGTCGGGCCAGTCGGCCGGCTCCACATCGCGCACGTGCGGGATCGCCGAGCGGGAGAAGTAGAGGGCGCGGCCATCGGCGGCCAGCAGGGTCTTGACCACATTGGGGTTGTGGACCTTGGCGGCGCTGAGGCGATAGACGGGCGTGAGCACCTCCGGCAACGGCCGGCGCCGCCCGAATTCAGCGGCCATGGCATCGATCACGGCGGGATCGAGAAAGGGTTGATCCCCCTGCACATTGATCACCAGGGTGGTCTCGGCACTCAGGGGCGCCGTCCCGGTGTCGGCCATGGTCAACAGGGTCTGCACCACCGAGGCGATCCGGTCACTGCCGGAGGGGCAGTCGGCGCCGGTGAGCAGGGCCGGGAAGCCCCAGCCGGCCGCGGCGTCCACCAGCTCCGGGCTGTCGGTACAGAGCACCACGGCGGCGGGGGTCTCGGCGGCGGCGCAGCGCTCCAGCACCCGCCGCAGCATCGGCTGGCCGCCGATGTCGGCCATCACCTTGCCGGGCAGACGGCTGGAGGCGAGCCGGGCCGGTACCGCCACGATCGTGGGCAGCGGCGAGGCGGCATCAGGACTGACGGAACGAGGCACGCGGATCACTCCCACAGTCGGGAGGCGGCATCGCGGGCCGCGAACCACTCCGCCGCCAGCGCCTCCCCCATGGTGCGTTGCTCCCGGAACCAGGGGCCGCCCAGGGTCCAGTGCAGCAGTACGGGTCCCCCCTCGACGGCCGATCGCTGCGGCGGAGGCTGCACGGCCACCAGATGGTTCCAGCGATCGGGAAGGGCACCGATCTCGTGGTCACCAGCCAGCCAGTGGAAGCGGTGCAGATCGAGGCCGGTGGCCGTGTTCACGTAGTCGGGCGTGAGGGCGGTGCAGCGGCCGGCCTGGAACAGGATCAGCGAACTCCAGTTTTTCTTCGGGTAGGCGCTCTGCACTTCCCCCTGGAACTTGCGGGTTTCGGCCGGCACATGCTCGTGCTGCACACAGAGCACGGCATAGCGCTCGTCGCGCAGCGCCCAAAGTTCGGCGATATCGCCGCGGCAGAGCATGTCGCAGTCCATGAAGATCCCCCAGCCGCGGTAATCCATCAGGTGTGGCACCAGGAAGCGGCTGAAGGAGAAGGCGGTGCTCTGCTTGGGATCCCGGGCGCGCCAGTAAAGCCCCTGGGCCTCCAGCTGCGGCGTGACCAGCGGCGTGATCGCCAGAGGCGCCGAGCTGTGCTGATAGAGGCTGTCGATCAGCACCGTCACGGCGGCCCGCTCCCGCGGATCCACGCCGATGAAGATCGGGATGGGCTGGGTCATGGGGCGAGGCTAGGGCGATCCTGCACCTGGCCCGACCCGAGGCCTGACCCTGCCGCCATGACCTTCACCCTGATCGCCGGCCCCTGTGTGATCGAGAGCCGCGAGCTGGCTCTGGAGATCGCCGCACAGGTGAAGGCCATCACCGACCGACTGGGCATCCGCTACGTCTTCAAGGCCAGTTTCGACAAGGCCAACCGCAGTTCCGGCGGCTCCTTCCGCGGCCCCGGCGTGGGCGATGGCCTGGAGGTGCTGGCCGAGGTGAAGCAACGCTTCGGGCTGCCGCTGCTCACCGACATCCACGAGAGCCACCAGGCCGCACCCGTGGCCGCGGTGGTGGACGTGCTGCAGATCCCCGCTTTTCTTTGCCGCCAGACCGACCTGCTGCTGGCCGCCGCCGCCGCGGTGCAGGGCACAGACAAGACGATCAACGTCAAGAAGGGGCAGTTCCTCGCCCCCTGGGACATGGCCCAGGTGGTGCGAAAGCTGCGGGAGGCCGGTGTGGAGAACCTCTGGCTCACCGAGCGCGGCACCAGCTTCGGCTACAACACGCTGGTGGTGGATTACCGCAGCCTGCCCCAGCTCCACGACCTGGGCTGCCCGGTGATCTTCGATGCCACCCATTCGGTGCAGCAGCCCGGCGGCCGGGGCAGCAGCACCGGCGGGCAGCGCGAGTTCGTGGCGCCCCTGGCCCGGGCGGCGGTGGCCGTGGGCGTGGATGGGCTGTTCATGGAGGTGCACCCCGACCCCGATCGGGCCCTCAGCGACGGGCCGAACATGGTGCCTCTGCACCGCCTCGAGCCGCTGCTGGAGCAGCTGTTGGTGATCCGTGCGGCCGTCGCGGCAGGCTTTCAGCCCTCCAGCCTCTGAGCGGCTGCGGGCCAGTGGCAGCGATAGAGACGCAGGTGAGGCCGGCTGGGCAGGTCGCGGCGGCAGGCATAGCCCAGCTCCTCAACCCGGGCGAGGGCTGGATCGATGCGACGCTGCACGGAGTCCGGGCCACCGGTCTCGGCCAGCACCAACCGATCGGGGGGCTGCTGGCGGCGCAGCAGACGGCGCAGATCGCGCAGATCGCCCCAGGAATCCAGGCCCGGCGGGGCAGCACGGGGCGGTACGGGGCCTGGTGACACCGGAGCTGGATTCACCGTACCGGCCTGACGCAGCAGCCGCTCGGCCGTGCGGAAATGATGGGCCCGTGGACTGATCCGCACGGGTGTGTCCTGACTGACCAACACCAGCAGGCGGAAGTCGTTCATCTCGCGGGATCCCTGAAACACGCCTCCCGGTTGCAGGGGGCGGAAGGAATCCACCCAGAAGGTGAGCACCAGGGCCGTGGCCAGGGCCAGCGGCAGCAGCCGCAGCAGGCGGCTGGCCGGAGCCGGTAGAGACGCAAAGGCCAGCGCCACCACGGGAACCGCCGCAGGCAGCAGAACCACGAAGTAGCGGGGGTAGGCGATGGGCTTCACGAACGACACCCCCACCACCAGCAGCACCAGCAGGCCGCCGGAGAGCAGACCAGACCCGTCCAGCCAGGCCAGCCAGGGGCGTTGGATACCAACGCCAAGGCCAGCCTCTGCCGTGACACGCCGGCGGCACAGCACCAGATAAAGCGCTCCCATCGCCAGAAGCAGGGCCAGCTTCGGCAGCGGCCAGGGTCCCAGGGCCCGCGCCAGTACCTCCTCGGCCATGCCGCCATCGGGCCTGCCGATCCACTCGCCGGCCTCCGATCCCTCCAGCAGATAGCGGCGGCTGTGCCAGATCCAGGCGAGGCTCGGCAAGGCGGCCACGAGGCAAACCGCGGCGCTCTCCAGCCGCAGCCGCAGCGGCCGCCAGGGCACCGTGAGATCGGTGATCGCCAGGGCCACCCCGTAGAAGAGGCCGTAGTAGTGGGTGAGGCTGGCGGCGGCCAGGGCCAGGCCGTAGCCGATGCCATCGGCGGGCTTACCGCCCTGGTACCAGCGCCGGCGGCAGAGAAGGGCCAGGGCGATCCAGAGCACCAACAGCGCATACCCCTTGGCCTCGATCGAGAAGCGAATCGGGAAGGGGCTGCAGAAGGCCAGGATCACGGCCAGCGCCACAGCCAGATGGCGCCGTGGGGGTGCCAGGGGCCTGGCCATCTGAGCCACCTGGGCCACGATCACCCCCCCACCCAGCAGATAGGACCCCCAGGAAAACAGCCGCAGGAACACGGCCGTGTCGGGCACCAGCTGCCCCCAGAGCCAGAGCAGGCCGTAATAGAGGGGCGGGTGGGTGTCGGTGGTGAGATAGGTGAACAGATAGGCCAGTGAGGGCTGAAACGACTTGCGGGCCGTGCTGAGCTCATCGCCCCAGAGGCTGGTGGCATCCACCAGGGCCAGGGCCCGCCCGGCAAACAGCACCGCCACCCCAAGGCTCAGCCAGACGAGCCAGCGCAGCCCCGGTCCTGCGCTGGGGCGGTTGGTGGACGTCTCCTGCAGGGCGGTGTCAGGCAGAGTCGGATCAGAGTGCATGGTCGGATCCCAGGGATCGCCGCTCAGGCCAGCGGCTCGATCGGCGCCAGGCGCGGATCGAGGATCTTCGGGCCCATGCCTTCAAATTTCACGGCGATCGAGATCTTCTCGCCACTGCCGAACAGATGGGTCACATGGCCATCCCCGAAGGCGGCATGGCGCAGCCGGTCACCCACCACCCAGCTTCGGGCCGCACCGGCGCGGCGCCGCACCGCATTGGTGGCGGCGCCGGCCTCCCCACCATCAGCCACGCGGCGGGACTCCTCGCGATCGACACGGGTGAGCCGATCAAGCCGCTGCTCCCGGCGCAGGGCCGCACCGCCGGAGCGCGGAATGTCGCCCTGCACCAGCTCCTCGGGCAGTTCCGAGAGAAACACCGAGGGCACCGCCGGCTCGCGCATGCCGCCCCAGAGGCGCCGCTCGCTGGCATGGGAGAGAAACAGACGCTCCTTGGCACGGGTGATGCCCACGTAGCAGAGGCGGCGCTCCTCCTCCAGGGCGGCGGGATCCTCCAGGGAGCGGTAGCTGGGGAAGAGGCCCTGCTCCATCCCCACCAGAAACACCACCGGAAACTCCAGCCCCTTGCTGGCGTGCAGGGTCATCAGCGTCACGCGGTCCTGGTCGGTGTCCTTGCTGTCGGCGTCGCTGGCGAGGGCGGCCGAGGCCAGGAACCCCTCCAGATCCCCCTCCTCGTTCTCCTCCTGGTACTGCAAACCGGCATTCACAAGTTCGTTGAGGTTGCGGCGCCGGTCCTCGGCTTCATCGGTACCGGCGGCGATCAGCTCGGCCAGGTAGCCGCTCTGCTCCAGCACCCGCTGCACCAGCTCAGAGGGAGGAGCGTCCTGGATGCGGCGCTGCAGATCCGTGATCAGTTCATGGAACTGCAGCAGCCCCTTGGCCGAACGGCCGCCGAGCGAGCGCACCGCCTCGGCATCGCTCACCACCTCCCACAACGGAATCCCCAGCTGATTGGAGGCATCGGTCAGTCGCTCGATCGTGGTCTTGCCGATGCCGCGGCGGGGCACATTCAGCACCCGCAGCAGGCTCACCGTGTCGGCCGGATTGACCAGCAGCCGCAGATAGGCGAGCACATCCTTGATCTCGCGCCGGTCGTAGAAGCGCAGACCGCCCACCACGATGTAAGGGATCCCCCAGCGCACCAGGGCCTCCTCCATCGCCCGGCTCTGGGCATTGGTGCGATACAGCACCGCCATGTCACCCCAGCGCAGATCGGGATGGGCGGCCTCGAGCATGCGCATGCGGTGCACCACCGCCTCGGCCTCGGCGATCTCGTCGTCACAGCGGGTGAGGGTGATCAGCTCCCCCTCGCCGCGGGTGGGGCGGAGGATCTTGTCGATCCGCTCGCTGTTGTGGGCGATCAGGGCGTTGGCCGCCTCCAGGATCGTGGCGGTGGAGCGGTAGTTCTCCTCCAGCTTCACCATGGTGCTGGTGGCCTCATCGGCAGCGCCGTCGCCGAAATCCTCCTGAAAGCCCATCAGGATCGTGAAGTCGGCGGCGCGGAAGCTGTAGATGCTCTGGTCGGCGTCGCCCACCACGAACACCGAGCGCCCCGCCCACTCCTCAAAGGCGGCGGGGTCGCGCCCATCGGTGACCAGCAGCTTGATCAGGTCGTACTGGGTGCGGTTGGTGTCCTGGTATTCGTCCACCAGCACATGGCGAAAGCGACGATGCCAGTAGTTCCGCACCTGCTCGTTCTGGCGCAGCAGCTGCACCGGCAGCAGCAGCAGATCATCGAAATCGAGGGCGTTGTTGGCGGCCAGGGCGCGGCGATAGAGGCGGTAGGCCTCGGCCTCCTTGCGGCCCCGCACCCCCTCCGCCCTGGCCTCCAGCTGCTCCGGCAGCCAGCCCTGGTTCTTGGCATTGCTGATCGCCCAGCGCACCTTCTTGGGCTCGAACCGCTTCGGATCCAGACCCAGCTCCTGGGTCACGATCTCCTTCACCAGGGTCTGGGCGTCGCTCTCGTCGTAGATCGAGAACTGCCGCGTCCAGCGCAGGCCTTCGGGGTCGTGGAACTTGTCGATATCGAAGCGCAGCAGCCGCGCGAACAGGGCGTGAAAGGTGCCGATCCACAGCTCCTTGATCACCTCGCGGTAGATGCGGCTGCGCAGCTGCTTCTGCTGCACCAGCGGCAGGGTGCTCCAGGGCTGGCCGAACTGGCTCTGGGCCAGCTTCTGGGCCAGCAACAGCTCCAGCCGCTCCTTCATCTCCCGGGCGGCCTTGTTGGTGAAGGTCACCGCCAGCAGATCGGCCGGATCGACGCCGTGGTGGCCGATCAGGTGGGCGATGCGATGGGTGAGGGCGCGGGTCTTGCCGCTGCCCGCCCCCGCCACCACCAGCAGGGGACCGGTGTGGTGGTCCACCGCCCGGCGCTGGGCGTCGTTGAGGCCGGCAAGAAAGCTCACGGGCTGAGGCTATCGCCGGGCAGAGGCGCCGGCGTGGCCGCCACCTGTTCGATCAGGCCCTGCAGGGCCTGCAGGTGGTGCTGCACCGTGAAGTGCTCCTGGCAGCGGCGCCGCCCCGCCGCCCCCAGCCGGC
>NZ_JAYGIC010000038.1:0-9701 GCF_034931105.1 Synechococcus sp. CCY9201
GGTCGCCGCTGGCGTCGACGGCTGGCCTCGCGGCCCGGGACGCCGGTGGAGACCGGGCAACCGAACCGGGGCGAGGGAGCGCAGCTGCTCTACTGCCCCTTTGGAGCACCGCTGCTGCACCGGGCCAGCCTCACCACGGTGTCCACCTTCCACGACCTGCAGGTGCAGGCCTATCCCGACTTCTTCCCCGCCGCGGCCCGCCGGGAGCGCCTGGAGCATTTCCGCCAGATGCTGGCGAAGGCCAGTCGCATCGCGGCCATCTCCCAGTTCTCCCGTCAGGAGGCGATCGAGCTGGGGGGCGATCCCGGCCGGATCGTGGTCATTCCCCACCGCATGGCCCTCAGCCGCAGGGCCGTGCCGATGGCTGAGCCCCCCTGCGCCCTGCCCTCCGGACGCTTCTTCCTCTACCCCGCCAATCTCTGGCGTCACAAGAACCATGAACTGCTGCTCAGTGCCTTCGCCATGGCCCGCCACCAGGGGCTGCCAGCCGACCTGAAACTGGTGTGCACCGGTGATGGCGTCGACCGGCTCGAGCCCCTGCGCGAGCTGGCAGAGCAGCTCGGTCTGGCTGAGGCCGTCCTCCTGCCCGGATTCGTCAGCGATGCGGAGCTGGAGGGGCTCTACCAGCACGCCCTGGCCGTGGTGTTCCCCTCCCTCTACGAAGGCTTCGGCCTGCCGGTGATCGAGGCGATGGCCCGCGGCCTGCCGGTGGCCTGCAGCGACACCACCGCCCTGGGGGAAGTGGCCGGGGAGGCCGCCCTGCGCTTCCATCCCGGCCATCCCCAGCAGATCGCCGATGCCTTGCGCCAGCTGGCGGAGGATCCCGCCCTGCGAGACCGGCTGATCGAGCGGGGCCTGAGCCAGGCAGACGCCTACGCCCAGCCGGCTGTGATGGCTCAGCAGTACTGGGAGCTGTTCCAGGAAGCCCATGCCGCCGGTCCGGTGGCCTGAGGCTGAGCGCCTCCGAGAATCATCTCCGCAGCACCGTTCCATGAGCGCATCGATCCGCATCAGTGTCGTGACGCCCTCGTACAACCAGGGGGCCTTTCTGGCCCGCACCCTGGCCAGCGTGGCCAGTCAGAGCCATCCCGCCCATGAGCATCTGGTGTTCGATGGCGGCAGCACCGACGACACCCTGCAGGTGCTGGAGGCCGCAGGTGACGGGGTGCGCTGGGTGTCGCGGCCGGATGGAGGCCAGGCTGACGCTGTGAACCAGGGTCTGCAGGCGGCCGGCGGTGATGTGATCGCCTGGATCAACTCGGATGATGTCTATTACCCCGGTGCCTTTGCAAGGGTGGCTGCCGCCTTCGCCAACGATCCCGACCTGGATGTGGTGTACGGAGCTGCCGATCACATCGACCTGAATGACAGGGCCTTCGAGGCCTACCCCACCACCTTCTGGGATCCGGAACTGTTGCGCCACACCTGCTTCATCTGCCAGCCGGCCCTGTTCTTCCGCAGGCGCGTGGTGGAGACGGTGGGTCTGCTGGATCCGGGTCTGCGGTATTGCATGGACTACAACTACTGGCTCAGGCTTGCCGATGCCGGCTGCCGCTTCGCCTACCTGAGCGACAAGCTGGCCGGCTCCCGCCTCTACGCCGACAACAAGACCCTCAGGGACCGGCCGGCCGTGCATCGGGAGATCGCCGAGATGTTCAAGGCCTACGACGGCCAGGTGCCGCTGCGATGGGTCTTCGCCTACGCGCACCACAGCACGGCGGCCTGGATCGACCGCAGCGACCATCCCCTGCGCTTCAAGATCAGCCTCTATCTGGAAACGATGCGCAGTCAGTGGCGCTGGAACCATCGCGTCGGGATCTCCGCTCTGCGGGAGCTGCGCCGTGCCAGTCGACGTCATGCCCTGGAGGGTCAGGCCGCCGAGGCTGCCGCGGCCTCCTCGTAGAGCTCCAGCAGCTGGCGGGTGCTGTCCTGCCAGTTGAAGGCTGCAGCCCTGTCCCGGGCTGCAGCAGCCAGACCGGCAAGCCTCTGGGGCTGGTTCAGGAGACTCTCGATGGCCTCCACCCAGCCGTCGCGATCATCCGGTGCCAGGAGGATGCCGGCATCCGCGACGATCTCGGGCAGTGAGGTGGTCGAGGAACTGAGAACCGCTGCCCCCTGCCCCATCCCCTCCAGCACGGGCAGACCAAAGCCCTCGTAGTGGCTTGGGTAGAGGTTCAACAGGCAGTTCCGGTAGAGCCAGATCAGCTCCCGATCACTCACATAGCCGAGCAGGTGGATATCCGAGGCCCAGGGCGATGCCGCCAGATCCTTCTCGAAGCCTTCCATCAACCAGCCCTTGCCACCGGCAAACACCAGCGGAATCGCCGCTCCGCCCCTCTCCCGGAAGCGTTGATACACCTCCACCAGGAAGCGCTGGTTTTTGCGCGGTTCGATCGTGCCGGTGGAGAGCAGGAAGGGCCGGCCGCTGCGGAACAGTGCGGCTCGCGGTTGGCTGGGCTGCAGATCGAAGCCGGGCTGATCGAAGCGTGAGGCCGGATGGATCACCCGCACCCGCTCCGCCGGCACGTGGGGGAAATGACGCAGGAATGCACGCTTCGACGCATGGGAGATGGCCACCAGCCAGTCCGCCCGCAGGGAGGCCTGCAGCACACCCTGGAAGCAACCGAGCCGATTCTTTTCGGTCGTCCACTCGGGATGCTCGGCAAAGCTCAGGTCGTAGAGCGTGTAGATCAGGGTGGAACGGAGCCGCCAGGGCGGACACCAGAAGTTGTTGGCGTGCACCAGATCGAAGCCGGCGAGCTGATCGTTCACCCGCTGCCGATCCCGCCAGAAGGCCTCTGCATCGCTGCGTCGCGGCAGGCGGGGTCCATAGGCCACACCCTGACGGCGATGGGGGAAGGCCGCCGCCTGGCTGGGATCGTGAAAGAAATCGCCGAAGCTGGTGAGCAGGGTGTAGCGATGCGGTGCACCCGAGGCCAGCAGGCCGTCGATCAGGGCGGCGGCATAGAACCCGCAACCGGCCTTGCGCGGGCCCGTCTGACTCACATCAAAGGCGATGTTCAGCGGCGCCACCCCTCCTCTCCTGGACAATCGGGCAAGGGTATCGGAGCCGGACGCGGCCCCAGCCGCAGGCGCAGCTTGCCCCAGTAGCGCCGCCAGGGCGGCGCTACAATCCCCAGCTCCCGGTTGATCGCGGCCAACTGCCTCCGGCCCCGCAGGATCGCCCGCCAGCCGCTGGTGGCCCCACCCTCCGCCATCGCCACCAGCGGGTCCGAGCAGATCTGGACGCGATCCGCCAGCTCGGGTCGCAGCAGCAGGGTCTGCATCAGTTTGTAGTCGGCGGAGAGGCTATAGCGCTCATCGAACCCGGTGGCCCGGTAGAGGGTGGTTTCGGCCAGAAAGCCGGGATGGGGGTAGTGCAGCCCGCTGCGCAGCCGCTGATGCCAGAGGGCCGGATCCCGCGGCGGGGATGGCACCATCCACCGGGCCCGCAGCCAACGATCGGGCCGGCGGAAGTAACCGATCGAGGCCAGCAGCAGAGCGGCTTCCCGCCGACGAGCCTGCAGCAGGAAGGCCGCGTAGGCGCCCGGATCCAGCAGGAGATCGTCTGCGTTGAGCACATGGCTGTAGTGGCCACGCGCCAGCCGCAGGCCCACATTCATGGCGGCATAGGGGCCGCCGCCGATGTCCGTCTGCCAGCGGCAGAAGGGATGACGGTCTGCATGCCGCTCCAGCAGCCGTTGGGTGCCGTCACGGGAGCCGCCATCAATCACCAGATGCTCCAGGTCTTCACCGGCCTGCCGCAGAATCTGCCGAGCCCGCGCCACGCTCGTGAGCGTCTCGGGCAAGGTTCTCGCGGCTTCGAGGCAGGGGGTGATCACCGTCACCAGCGGCAGCCCGCCTTCCGAACCGGACCCTGCGGCATCGGTCTCGGGAGACGCAGCCTTCACGGGCACAGGGGCGGCAGGGAGGGGGTCCATGGGCACGCTGTGACCCGGGATACCGGAGACTGAAGCATGCCCTCTCGCTTCTCCCAGAGCGTCAGCATCGGCTTCGATGGCCAGATCTTCCGGCGGCAGCGGCGGGGGGGGATCAGCCGCTACTTCCGAGAACTGGCCCTGAATCTGCGCGCTGCGGGCGCAGAGGTGCTGATGGCGGAGGAGCGCCAGGGCTGCTGGCCCTGGTCCGCTCACCTGCCCTGGCGGCGGGCGGATGTGGTGCACGCCACGTTCTACGGCGGCGGGCCCTATCGGCTGCAGAGCCACCAACGCCTGGTGAGCAGCCTGTTCGACATGACGCCGGAGCGCCATCCCGAGCACTTTTTCCTGCCGGCCCTGCGTTCCCCCCATGCCAACAAGCCGGGGTGGCTGGAGGTCTCTGACCTGATCATCAGCATCAGCGCCGCCAGCGCCGACGACCTGGTTTTCTTCCAGCCGACCCTGCGGACGCCCCTCAGGGTGATCCACCTCGCCACCGCCATCGACAGGCTGGTCCCCCAGCCCGTGGAGGCGCTGGAGGGGCGACGGTTCTGGCTGATGGTGGGCAAGCGCCACGCCTACAAGAACGGCCTCACACTTCTGCGGGCCCTGAGCCTGCTGCATGGCGGCGACGGCGATCGGGGTCGCAGGGATCAGCCCCTGCTGGTCTGTGCCGGAGGAGGCCCCTGGAGAGCCGAGGAGCGGCGCTGGATCCATGGCCAGGGTCTGGAGGATGCGGTGCTGCAACTGGCAGCGACGGATCCGGTGCTGGCCTGGCTCTACCGCCACGCCGAAGCCGTGCTGGTGCCCTCCCTGGCTGAGGGGTTCTCCCTTCCGCTGATCGAAGCTCTCGCCTGTGACACGCCAGTGGTGGCCTCGGATCTGGAGGTGCACCGGGAGGTTGGCCAGAGCTTCGCGACCCTGCTGCCGGCCCTGAATGCACGGGTCTGGAGCGAGCTGCTGGCCGCGGCCGGGCAGGAGACTCTGCCGCGGCCGAGTCACCGGCTGGGAGGAGAGCGCTATGCCCGGCTGCGTCGTCATTTCGCCCCCGAGCGGCTGGTGCAGGACCATCTGGAGGCCTACGGATCCACCACCGACCGTCCCAGCCCCCGGATCAGGGGCAGGCGTGGCTGATCAGGGCTGCGATCACACCATCCACATCAAGCCGTGCCCGCCAGCCATGGCGTTCCAGCATCGGCGCGGGATCTCCGACACTGCTGAGGATTTCCGAGGGACGCCGCAGGCTCTCCACAAGGTCGACATGATCGTGCCAGTCGAGGTCAAGCTCCCGGAATACGCGGGCGACAAAATACTCCAGAGTTTCCATTCTTCCAGTACAGATCACCTGGTCCTCCAGACAGTCGGCGCGAAGGATCAGCTGCATGGCGTCGATATATTCTTCGGCCCAGCCCCAGTCTCGCGCTACAGACAGATCTCCTAGCTGTAGGCGAAATCGGGAATCGTGTCGGCAGCGTAATGCCCCGTCAACGATCTTTCGGGTTACGAATGTGGAGGAGCGGTAGGGTGATTCGTGGTTGAACAGGACGCCGGTCACGCAGCCGAGGCCATAGGCTTGTCGATAGACCTGCACCGTATTGAAGCTGGCATCTTTTGCGATGGCATAAGGGCTCAGAGGCTGGCGCGGACTCCGCACATCGGCGGGTCGCGGCGTATTTCCGAAAATCTCACTGCTGCCGGCAAAATAGAGTCGTCCATTGAAGTCGGCGAAGCGTGCAACCTCCAGTAGGTTGATCGTGCCATTGATGATGCTGTTAAAGGTGTCCACCGGTTGACGAAAGGAAAGTCCAACCGACGACTGGGCTGCCAGGTTATAGATTTCCTCTGGCTGATAGCGGGTCATCAGTTCCAGAATCTCGCGGAAATCGCAGAGATCTGCTGTGGTCAGCTCCAGGTCTCCTGTGATTCCAAGCTGCTGATGGGTTGCCAGGTTGGGATTGCTGGAGCGGGACACTCCCACCACTGTCGCCCCTTGGCGCAGCAGCGAGCGACACAGCAGTGAGCCATCCTGGCCAGTGCAGCCAAACACCAGTGCCTTCACCTCAGCGGCCCCCTGCCTTGAGAATGATCTTGATCGTCTTGATCAGAATCAGCAGGTCTAAAGCTGTGCTCCAGTTATGTAGATAGTAAAGGTCATAACTGAGCTTGAGTTCGGCTTCCTCCAGGCTTGCGGCATAGGGCGCACACACCTGAGCCCAGCCGCTCAGGCCTGGTCGCATCCAATGGCGCTTGCGATAGTGGGGAATATGAATTTCCAGCTCAGCTTCGAACTCCGGGCGCTCTGGTCTCGGGCCGATCAGGCTCATATCGCCCTTGAGCACGTTGATCAACTGGGGCAGTTCATCGAGTCGTACCCGCCGCAGGAACTGACCCACCCGCGTAATGCGACAGTCACCAGGCAAGGTCCAACTGGCAGGCGCATTCGGATCGGCGCGGGTCATGGTGCGCAGCTTGAGCAGTCGGAAGGTATGGCCCATCCAGCCGCTGCGCTCCTGGACATAGAACACTGACCCTCGATCCTCAAGCCAGATCAGGAGAGCTGCCAACAACATCACAGGCAGGCAGACCACCAGCAGAAGGACCGCTACCACCACATCGGCAACACGTTTGAGCTGGCGTTGCACACTGAAGGTGTCAGACCAGGGAATGTCAGCCTGGGATAACCAGTCGGCAGGCAGAAGGGCGGGGGGCAGTCGCTCCAGTTCCCGCTCCGCCAGCTCGATCACTGTTGTGATCGGGACACCGTTGTCACCCAGAACCTGAAGCTGGTGTTCCTGGTCGGGGGCCAAGCGCAGATCGCTGCCAAGGACTACACCGCCCGGGGGGAAGGCATGGCCCGCAGGGGTGAGCACCCGAGGGGTGACCGCAAAGGGTGTGCGTTGCCACTCCCGCAGGATTGCCGGGGCTTCGTGAGGAGTCGCCATCAGGCCCCAGTCTCGCTGGGGTGAGTGGCGGCCCAGCCAGCGGAGGCCCAGTCTCACCAGCAGCGCCCAGACGGTGAGGGAACCGAGCAGGAACGTCTGTGTGCTTCGGTGGCTCAGGTAAAGCCCCACAGGCAGGTTGAAGAGCCAATCCATCAGGGCCACAACCAGCATGGTTGCCAGGGCTGTGATCATCAGGCGCAGGATCACCAGACGCAGGCGCAACCAGGGCCAGCGAAGCACCGTATAAGTACCGAACAGCCAGCCGAACAGCAGGTACAGAAGTGCGAAGGCGATCAGCCACCGAGGCTGTCCCAGGAGATCGGTTCTCCGTGTCTGATCGAGCAATGCTGCCAGGATCAGGCAAGCGCTCAGATCAAGGGAGGCGCAGAGGAAGAGAAGTCTGCGGGGCTTTCGCCAGTGCAATACAGGATTTTATCTGAATTGAACTTAAGTCCAAATGGTCCCAGAGCACAAAGGACATGGCGGCTGGGGCTCCGGCACAACAGGCCCGGCCAGTGCCATGTAGCGGCTCAGGGGTCTGCCAATGCCCCCATGAGGCTGCCCATCTCCAGGGCCTGCAGGCCGTAGCTCCAGCCCAGGTTGCTCTTGATGCCAGCCCGCTCCAGGGCCTGCTGCAGGGTGTCGGTGGTGAGTACCCCGAAGATCACCGGCACTCCGGTGTCACGGGCGACGCTGGCCACGCCCTTGCTCACTTCGGCCACCACCACATCGAAGTGGGGGGTGTCGCCGCGGATCACCGCCCCGAGGGTGACCACCACCTGATAGCGACCACTGCCGGCAAGCCGCTGGGCGACCAGGGGAATCTCAAAACTGCCGGGGACCCAGGCCACGTCAAGCTGGGCGCTCGACTCTCCCACATCGATGCCGTGGCGTGAGAGGCAATCCAGGCAGCCGCTGAGCAACTTACCGGTCACCAGATCGTTGAACCGCGCCACCACAACAGCGATGCGGAGGCTGGCAACGTCGGTGAAGCGACCTTCAAAAATGGCCAAGGGGTTCAGACCACGAAATAGCTCATGCCCCAGTTGAGCAGCACCAGGGCCACCCAGGCGGCGCCGCCCAGCAGGATGATGCGATTGGAGCGGCCGCTGTCGTCGCTGCTGGCGTAGAGCACGGGCACCGCCACCACCAGCGCGAACGACATCACCACCAGGGCCAGAACGGTGAGGGTGTTGAGGATCTGCATGGGTGCGGCAACGGAGATGGCCGGCAGCGGCAGGGGGTCGCCGGCGGTCAGTTTAGGGATTCTCACACGACGATTCCTGCCCCCGACCCGGAGCTGGCAGGTTCCTTCACAAGTTGTCGGGAGCGGGCCGACCAGGCCCCTTACGATCAAGCCTCGTTCGTCCTGCCAGCGTGGCCGCGGGAGCCGAGCAGCAGCTGTCGCTGGTGGCCGATCTGGGGCTGCAGGGAGACCTGTTCGCCGCAGCTCCGGCCGCGCTGCCCAGCTCGGATCAGGCCCCAGTCGAGGCAAATCGCAGCGGTGATGAGGCGCCCCTGGACGACGCCCAGCTGGAGGCCGATGCCACGGCCCGGCCCCGCCGACGCCGGCCAGCCAGAGCGGCTGGCGGCCTGGACCTCGCGACCGGTGACGGCAACGGCAACGGAGGCGAGCTCAGTGGTCTGGACACGGAGCCCATTGGCTCCACCAGCGCAGCAACCCCTGACGGATCCTGTGCCGCAGCCGCTGCTCCGGCCGACGCCGAAGACCTGCCCGATCACGACCTGCCCCGCTGGCATCACCACAGCCTGGTGGATCCGGCCCAGCTGACGCCGGTGCTGCGCCACTACGTCGAACTCAAGGCGGCCCATCCCGAGCGGGTGCTGCTCTACCGCCTGGGTGATTTCTTCGAGTGTTTCTTCGAAGACGCGATCACCCTCTCGCGCCTGCTGGAGCTCACCCTCACCGGCAAGGAGGCCGGCAAGGCGATCGGGCGCGTCCCGATGGCGGGCCTGCCCCACCATGCGGCTGAGCGCCACTGCAGCGAACTGGTGCGCCGCGGCCTCAGCGTCGCCCTCTGCGATCAGCTGGAGACCACCCCAGCCAAGGGGGCCCTGCTCAAGCGGGAGATCACCCGCGTGCTCACACCGGGCACGGTGCTGGACGAGGGCATGCTCAGCGCCCGCCGCAACAACTGGCTGGCGGCCGTGGTGCGGGAGGGCAACCACTGGGGACTGGCCGTAGCCGATGTGAGCACCGGCGAATTCCGGCTCACCGAGCGGCAGGGCACGGATCTGCTGCACCAGGAGCTGCTGCAGCAGGACGCCGCCGAAGTGCTCTGGAGCGGAGAGCCCGAACCGACCTGGTGCCCTGACGGCTTGCTGCTCACCAGCCAGCCCCGCACGCCGTTCGCGGCACCGGAGGCGCGGGCACGGCTGCTGGCCCGCTTCCGCCTGGCCAGCCTCGATGGCCTGGGGCTGGCGGAGGCCCCCCTGGCCCTGCGCGCCGCCGGCGGACTGCTCGCCTATCTGGAGGGCACCGAGACCGGCCGGCTGGTGCCCCTGGACATGCCTCGGCTCTGGCATGCCGGCGACCAGCTGGTGCTCGACGCCCAGACCCGCCGCAACCTGGAGCTGACCCGCACCCAGCTGGGGGGCAGCCTGCAGGGCTCCCTGCTGTGGGCCCTGGATCGCTCCATGACCGCCATGGGGGGGCGCTGTCTGCGCCGCTGGATCGAGGCTCCCTTGGTGGATCGGGCCGCGATCAGCGCCCGTCAGGACGGCGTGGGCGAGCTGGTGGCCAGCCGTTCGCTGCGCCTGAGTGTGCGGCGCCTGCTGCGGCCCATGGGTGATCTGGAGC
>NZ_JAYGIC010000039.1:0-8271 GCF_034931105.1 Synechococcus sp. CCY9201
CGGCGGTGGCGGCCCAGCCCCGGGGGCCGCGCGGCAGCGGGCCGAGGAGCTGCGGAGGCTGCTCAGCCGCGCCGCCCATGCCTATTACGTGCTCGACGCCCCCGTGATGGAGGATCCGGTCTACGACCGCCTCTATCGGGAGCTGCTCGATCTCGAGGGGACCCATCCTGAGCTGATCACGCCGGACAGCCCGACCCAGCGCGTCGGTGGGGCCCCGGCCGAGGGGTTCGTGAGTGTGGCCCACCGCATCGGCCTGCTCAGCCTCGATAACGCCTTCTCCCTCGAGGAGCTGGAGGCCTGGTACGGACGGCTGCTCAAGGTGCTGGATCGCCAGCCCCAGCCCGGCGCTCCCCTGCCGGCCCTGGCGATGGTGGGCGAGCTCAAGATCGACGGCAACGCCCTCGCCCTCAGCTACGAGCACGGCCTGCTGGTGCGGGCCGCCACCCGCGGCGACGGCGAGCGGGGCGAGGAGATCACCGCCAACGTGCGCACGATCCAGAGCGTGCCGCTGCGGCTCCAGCTCGAGCGCCCGCCGGAGTGGGTGGAGGTGCGCGGCGAGGCCCTGATCCCCGACGCGACCTTTGCCGCGATCAATGCCGAGCGGCAGGCCCGGGGCGAGGCCCTGTTCGCCAATCCCCGCAACGCCTGCGCCGGCACCCTGCGCCAGCTGGATCCGCGGGTGGTGGCCGCCCGCCGGCTCGATTTCTTCGCTTACACCCTGCATCTGCCGGACGACTGGCAGCCCGCCGCCGCTGATCCCCAGCGCCCCACCGGTCAGTGGCAGGCGCTGCAGTGGCTGCAGAGGGCCGGGTTCCGGGTGAATCCCAATGCCTCGCTTCTGAACGATCTGGCGGCGGTGGAGGCCTTCTTCGCCCAGTGGGAGGAGGGGCGGCGGCAGCTGCCTTATGCCACCGACGGCGTGGTGGTGAAGCTCAACGATCTGCGCCTGCAGGCCGATGCCGGCTTCACCCAGAAGGCCCCCCGCTGGGCGATCGCGCTCAAGTACGCCGCCGAGGAGGCCCCCAGCAAGCTGCTGCGGCTGGCCTGCCAGGTGGGCCGCACCGGCGTGGTGACGCCCGTGGCCGAGTTCGAGCCGGTCCCCCTGGCCGGCACCACGGTGAGCCGCGCCACCCTTCACAACGCCGACCGCCTGGCGGAGCTGGATCTCCATGCCGGCGACACGATCGTGGTGCGCAAGGCCGGCGAGATCATTCCGGAGGTGGTGCGGGTGCTGCCGGAGCTGCGGCCTGCGGCGGCTCCGCGGCTGGCCTTGCCCCAGACCTGCCCGGAATGTGGCTCGGAGCTGGTGCGGGAGGAGGGCGAGGCGGCCACCCGCTGCGTCAACAGCAGCTGCCCGGCGATCCTGCGGGGCGCCCTGCGCCACTGGGTCAGCAAGGGGGCCCTGGATGTGGACGGCCTCGGCGGCAAGCTGATCGAGCAGCTGGTGGATCGGGGCCTGGTGGCCTCGATCGCCGATCTCTACCGGCTCGATGCGGCCCTGCTGGCCAGCCTGGAGCGGATGGGCGAGAAGAGTGCCGCCAATCTGGTGGCGGCCCTGGCGGCCTCCAGAACCCAGCCCTGGCCGCGGCAGCTCTACGGGCTCGGCATCCATCACGTGGGGGAGGTGAATGCCAAGGCCCTGGCCCGCGCCTTCCCCAGCGCCGCCGATCTGGCCGCCGCCGCCGCCGACAGCCCGGAGCGGATCATCGCCGTGTTCGGCATCGGCGGGGAGATCGCCCAGAGCCTGCAGCAGTGGTTCGGCACCCCGGCCAACCAGGCCCTGCTGGCGGAGCTGGAGCAGCTCGGCTTCTCCCTGGCCTTCAGTGCGGCCGAGCAGCAGGCCATGGCCGGTCCCAGCGAGGGGGCCGCGGCCCTGGCGGCGCCCCTGGCTGGCTCCACCTTCGTGCTCACCGGCACCCTGCCCAGCCTCAGCCGCCGCCAGGCCCAGGAGCGGATCGAGGCCGCCGGCGGCAAGGTCACCGGCTCGGTAAGCAAGAAGACTAGCTACGTGGTGGCCGGCGAGGAGGCCGGCAGCAAGCTGGCCAAAGCGGAAAGCCTCGGAGTGGCGGTGCTGGATGAAGCGGCTCTGCTGGCCCTGCTGGCCGAAGCATGAAAAAGGGCCCAGCTGGGGGCCCTCAACATCATCGGCGGGTCACCCGAAGGCTCAGAGCACGCCGGTGTCCTGGATCAGGTTGAGCTGGCCACCCTGCACAAGGTTGCCGTTCTCGCCGATGTTGCCGTCGCGCAGGCTGTGGGCCTGTACGTCGGCCAGGAAACTGGTGCCGGGGAGCTGGTTGTAGAGGGTGGAGACATCAAGAATCCCGGAGGATTCCCAGTTGCCCGGATCGGTAGCGCTGGGGTCGGTCTGGCCGTAGTCGGTAGGGACTGCGGTCCGATCGATCTGGGCCCAGCGTTCAGTGGAGGCCTGGCCCGTGATGGAATCTGTCTCGGTGGGGCTCACCTTCCAGATCGAGGCCTCTTCCTGGGCGAAGTAAGGCGCAGGCACCGAGCGATCTTCCTGCACATAGATTGACCCATCAGCCGACCAGGTGAGGTTGTCGGGGCTGCGGATGATCGTGGCACCGAAGGCGGCCTGTTCTTCGGGCGTATCGATCGCACTCCCGTTGGTAGTCTCCCAATCAGAAATTTCCCGATCGCCGTCATAAATTACGGTCAGATTGGTGCTGTTGTTTCCCGCAACAATCTCTCCATCAGGATTGAAAGCACCGCTGAGATCCAGGGTGATCAGGTTGCCGAAGCTGTCGGCCCCAGCAAAGGCCGAATTGCCGGTGGTGGCGAACACCACCTGCTGGCCATTGGTGGGATTGATGCTGGCGTCCTCCAGGCGGCTGAGCTGGAGCGCCCCGAGGGCGTTGGCGTTGGCTCGCAGGGTGGCCTCATCCCAGCTGGCCACTGTGGAGCCGTCGCCCACCAGCTCCCAGCTGCCGGCGGCGGCGGTGCCCAGGGCCAGGTCATTGAGGTCAGCGGAATCGGGTACAGCCACCGGATTGTCGACATCATCATCCGTGTAGTCCTGCTCGACCAGGCCAGCATCCGTGCCAATGCTGCCACCCGTCGGAACCCAGGTGTAGACATTGCCCTGGCTCGCCGCCAGGCCGTTGCGTTCCAGGAAAGAGGCCGCCGGATCCACCGACTTGCTGCCCACCCACAGATAGAGGGGGGAGGTGTTGTCATCCATCAGGATCACAGCCACGGTGTTCGCGCTGCCCGTGTCCACCTGCACGGCGGTTTCCCAGCCACCGCGGCCCAGCCCCGGCAGGGCGTAGAGGGTTTCGGTGGCGGTGTCGAGGGCATAGAAGAGACCCTCATCCGTCTCCTCACCGGTGAGGTAGATGGAATCCACAAAGCCATGGCCGGCCCCGAAACGGTCGGCTATCTCGAAACTGCCAGAACAGAAGCGATTGAAACTTCCGTTCAGCTGGGCGGCATCGGTGACCAGATTGCCGTTGGCATCCACGATGGTTGTGTAAGCGATCCCTCCAGCGATCACTGCCGACTGGTAGCCGTTGCTGGCGTCATCATCGACGTCCTTGTCAACGATCAGCTTGTGGATGCGGGCGCCGTTGAGGGCCACACCGCCCACTACATAGGGGGTGCCGGTGCCGTTGTTGAGCTCGCTGTTGGCCAGCACGGTGTAGGTGCCATCTCCGTTGTTGTAGGCACCAAGGCCATCGAAGATGCCGGTGGGTGTGTAGACGCTGGCGCCGGGCTCCAGGCCGTTGGTGAACTCACCATTGGTGATCAGACTGCTGATCTGCAGCTCGGGCCCTCCGGCCACATCCTTGAGCATCGTCTTCTCGAAGACGCCCGCACTGCCGGGGCCAGGGGTGTTGATCAGAGCACCCAGGTCGAGGATGTCCAGGGTGTTGCTGACCTCATTGGAGATCACCAACTGGCTGCGGCGGGTGGGGCTGTCCTTGGCGGGAATCACCAGCAGGCCCTCGGGGGAGAGACTGCCCTCAATCACCCTGTGGCTGACGTACTGGCCATTCGTCGGCTCGCTGATGTCGAAGATGGCCAGAGTGGTCTTGAGGCCACGCTCCATCCCCACGATGGCGTAAGTGCGGCCGTCTTCCTGGATGGTCGTCACCGTCTCAGGCTCCACACCCTTGGCATCACTGCGGCCGTCGTCATACGTGCCCGCTGCGAAGGCGATTGTCTGAAGGCTGTTCCCGCTGTCCCAGACAAGCTCGCCGGTCTGGGCATCAAAGATGCTCACCGAGCGACTACCAAGGGAGACGTTGGTGGGCGTGCCATCAGAGGCCAAGATGGTGTCCAGTCGGCCATTGGCGGCAGCGGGATTGCGGGCTATATCTTCATAGTCTCCGTATTCCCGGGCATCCCCTTCATTGGCGGTGATGTAGTAGGTCCGGCCTTCCACTTGGAAGGCGCTGATACCATCGGGCATGCGTAAGCCGACAAAATCCTGTCCCAGTTGGGGCAGAAAGTCCTCGCCACCGTTGCTGCCATCTCTGTCGGAGAGATCCACAGCCAACTGGCTGTAGTCGACTGAGCCCAGTTCGTGAATCGCCACGATGCGGCGGGTCCTCAGATCAACTACGGCCACGCCGTTGTTTTCCTGAAGGGTGACGTAGGCCTTGTCACCGAGAATGCTGATGTACTCTGGCTCGATGTCCTGGGATGCGGTGGTGCCGTTGGGACCGGAGATGCGCAGGCCAGTGGGTAGATCCAGGCCGTCAAAGCTGAGATCCGTATAGTTGAAGCGAGGGTTGAGTCTGGAGCCCTTGATGTCGATAATGCCAATCGAGCCCGCAGGATCGATGCCGTAGTCACCGCTGGGCTGGGCCTCATTGGCGATTACCAGTTGGCGTCCATCCTTGCTGAAGGCGATGCCGTCAGGCAGATAGCCGACTTCCACATCTCGCAACTGGGTGAGCCGGCCGTTCCTCCCCATCCGGAAAAAGCGCACCAGGCCCTTGGATGGGATGTCGTCGTAGTCCGCCGGCGTGAGGGCCACAGCCACCAGGTTTCCGTAGGCCGCCACCGAGGTGCTGTTGTAGGCACCGCCGTGGCTCCGGCGCTCCACCAGTTGCGGCGAGGCCGGATCAGTTGCATCGGTGATCTGAAGCGTTTGACCTCCCCCCGAGGAGAGCAGAAAAAGCTTCTTGCCGAGTCGCACATAGGCAGAGATCTCGGTCTGGAGCTGTTCGCCAGTGGTGCCGTCTGGCGAAAGATCGAGACTGCCGAGTAAGGGATCGGCAGGGTCCGCATTGAAACGGAACCTGCGAGCAAACCTGGAAAGCTTGTCCTCAAATTGATCGAAGGAGAATAACCTCCGGCGTCCACGTCCACCATGCAGCGCTTGATTCAGACCGAAGAAGCCGTTTGATGAAGCGACCATGGATGAAATCCTAGGCTCTTGAAGCTCTCAGAGGCCCCGCCTTGTGATCACTAACAACTGTTTAAGAGCCTGAAATTATTCTGGCAAAGGTGTTTGCTGACATGTCGGCTTGTGTTCCTTGATGCACTGAGCCCTGTGCTGAGCTGGATCAGAGCGATTCCAGGGCCAGAGGCGTGCCGGTGGGCCCACCCGCAGAATCCAGGAGGGAGGACAGAGAGTTGCTGAGCTCCTGTTGAGCTCTGATCACGACTGAGCGGTTGACCCATGTCGGAGACAGGACATGGCTTTTCAGCGAACTCTTAGGCCAACCTGGCGCATGCGGCCCTTGCCGCTTCTGATTTGACCGTCTCTTTGTCCGATGCCCAGACCTCCTGCCTCCTCTGCGCCCCCGCCTGTCCCTCCGGCCGTCTTCCGCTGGATCAAGACCGAGTGCGGCCGGGCCAGCTACCTGGAGCTCGCCTCGCGCCCCGGCTTGCCGGCCAGGCTGCGGCTGGCCTGGTTCGTGCTGATCGCAGCGATCCGCGACTGGCCCCTGCCCGATCCGGACGTGCAGACCGGGCCCTGAACCCGGGCAGGGATCCTGACGCGAGGCGCTTCAGCTGGATTCCTGCTGCTCCAGCGCCCGCCGGGCCGCCCTGCCCACCACCCACACCGAGCCCACCGTGGCGATGACCCCCAGAATCCGCAGGGCCCAGGTGCCGGCATCGGCCTGGCCGTGCAGCACGTCCCCGAAGCGGGCCACGTCGCCGGCCAGGGCACCGAGGGCACAGAAGAGCACGGTGCCAGGGAGGATGCCGATCAGGCCGATGCAGTAGTCGCGCAGGCTCACCTCGCTGAGCCCGTAGGCCAGGTTCAGCAGGCTGAAGGGAAATGCCGGCGACAGGCGGGTGAGCAGCACCAGGCGCAGCCCCTCGCGGCTCACGGCCACCTCGATCGCCTGCAGCTTCGGCACCCTCGCCAGCCGCCGGCGGGCCCAGTCGCGCAGCCAGTGGCGGCCCAGCAGGAAGGCGGCCACCGCCCCGAGGCTGGCGCCCACGAACACCACCACGCTGCCCCACCAGGTGCCGTAGAGGGCGCCAGCCAGCATCGAGGCCCACACGCCGGGCAGCAGCAGCGTGACCCAGAGGGCATACAGCGGCACGAAGGCCACGGCGCCGGCGGGGGAGCGCAGGGCGGGAAGGATCTGCTCGAGCAGGCCGGAGGCATCCATGGCACGAGCCCGGGAACGCAGCATTCTGGGGACATGGACAACCCCTCCGCCACGCACTGATCAGGCGGCGGACCTCAGAGCCCCGCAAACCACTCGTAGCCCTGGTCTTCCCAGGTGCCGCGGCGCTCGCCCAGGCTGGAGGCCACCCGCAGGCCCGTGACCCACTTGCTGAGCTTGTAGCCCAGTTTGATCGGGGTGGCGATCCGCACCGGGGCCCCGTTCGCCGCCGGCAGGGGCGCGCCGTTCATGCCCGTGGCCAGCAGGGTCTGGGGGTGGAGGGCCGAGGCCCGGTCCCAGCTGGAGAAATACTGATCGGCCGAGCTGATCTCCACGTAGCCCCCCAGGGGCGAGATCCCCGCCAGGCTGAGCACATCGGCCAGGCGCACGCCCGACCAGGCCACGATCGCCGACCAGCCCTCCACGCAGACGTGGCGCATGACCAACGTGTGTTGGGGCAGGGCCGCCAGAGCCGCCAGACCCAGGCTCTGGGGACGGCTCACCAGGCCATCGACCCGCAGGCGGTAGCTGTTGGGATCAAGCCTGGGCACGCCATTGAAGCTGTTGATCAGCAGGGCAGCCGGATCCACCTGATCGGGCCGGAACAGCGGCACCGGCCCCCGACCCTGCAGCAGGGCTTCGAGACGTTCGTTCAGGGGTTGGGTGGCGTCGCCCACCGAGGAACTGAGGTCATTGAGCGCACAACCGCCCAGCAGCAGCGAGGAGCCACCGGAGATGCCCAGGCCCAGGAGCTGGCGGCGGCTGAGAACGGGTGTGCTGGGCATGGCAGGGCTCAGGCGGGCATGGAGATTCAGACGGGCCTGCACTCAAGCGAGCATCGAGCGCAGCAGCCGCATCCCGCCGATCCGCCACGACAACAGCACGTGGGCGATCAGCAACAGAGCGATGGCAGGGATCGTGGCGAAATGGCAGACCCGCAGGGTCTGCCAGGCGGTGACACCGAAGGACTCCCCGAAGGAAAACAGGCCCGAAAGCCACCAGAACTGGGCCGGCTTGTACATCGCCAGGCCGGTGATCAGGCTGAAGCCCAGCAGGATCAGCATCAGGCTGTACACCAGCCGGTGGCTGGCCAGCTGGCGCTTGCCAGCGTTGCCGCTGCCCTTGAGGGTGCTCAGATCACCGGCCTGGGCCAGCCGCCGCCGCCGCTGGACCAGCAGCAGGGCGATCCAGACGCCGAGGTTGAGGGCGTAGAGCCCCATGAACCCGAAGTGCCAGTCGCGCCCCCCCGCCAGCCAGCCCCCCAGCGTCAACAGATCCGGAATGGTGGCGCCTTCGCGGCCGCCGAACACGGGATTGGCGTTGTAGATCTGCAGGCCGCTGGCCGCCATCACCACCAGCACCAGCAGGTTGAAGCCATGGAAGGCCCGGGTCCACCAGGGGGCGTGCCGGATGCGGGCGGACTGGACCGGAGCCTCGGGCATGGGTGAAGGCGAGCCTGAAGGGGATACCGGTGAGCCTGGCGGATGGATTGTTGGAAGGGTTCCACTGATCTTGGCGCCATCGCTGACACGCCATTGCCACCGATGCTGCCGTGAGGGTTGTCCGTTCATCCGACCGGTAGGTTGTCGCGAGTCCTCCGGATGTTCGGCTGATGGCCCCGCGTCGCTCCAGTTTCCTTGCCGATTTCAAGGCCTTCATCAACAAGGGCAATGTGGTTGAC
>NZ_JAYGIC010000040.1:0-6813 GCF_034931105.1 Synechococcus sp. CCY9201
GCCACCAGGCGCGCCTGGGCTTGCGCCTGCACCTGCGCCTGGGCTTGCGCTTGCACCTGCGCTTCCGCTGCGGGCGCTGCGGCCAGCGGCCCCACCAGGACGACCAGCCCCAGCAAACCCCCCAGCCGCCGCAGCGCAGCCAGGCCACCGTCCAACGCCTCAGACCACCTGGTGATCGGAGCGACGGCCCCTGAGACCGCAGCTGACGCGCCGTGGAGCCGCCAAGCGGGACGAGGGAGTGCGGGCATGGAACGCTCCTGCAACCTGGGGCCTTCCCGGCAAGCTAGGCAGGGCAACAACCCGGCGCCCATGGCCTCCGATCCAGCACGACTGATTCGCCAGCTGGAGCTGCAACCCCATCCGGAGGGGGGCTGGTACCGGGAACTGCACCGCTCCGCCGTGGGGGTGGTGCGGCAGGACGACGGCCAGCCGCGGGCCGGCCTCACCCTGATCGCCTTCCTGCTGCAGGCGGGCGAATCGAGCCGCTGGCACCGGGTCCGCCAGGCCGATGAGCTCTGGTATCACGGCGGCGGCGCACCGCTCGACCTGCTGCGCCTGCCGCCCCAGGGCGGCGGCACCGAGCACCTGCGGCTCGGCCCCCTCGATCCAGCAGACCCCCAGCAGCAGCCTGTGCAGCTGATCCCGGCCGACTGGTGGCAGGCGGCGCGCAGCCTGGGGGACTGGAGCCTCAGTTACTGCAGCGTGGGACCGGGATTCGACTTCGCCGACTTCGACCTCCTGGCTGATCTGCCGCTGGCCGAGCGCCCCGATGGCGCCGATCCGGCCCTGATCTGAGTGACGGCAACAACTCCAAGCCGGCCTCGGAAACCCTGCATAGGCTTCTTGCAGGGATCGGATGCAGTCGTTGGGATCAAAGCAGAGATCTGAACCCAAGGAGGACCCAACCTCGCCCGAGCAGCCAGCCGAGCCAACCGCGTCCCAACAGCCAGCCAACCCACCTGATCGGCCGGGCTCGTCGCCCACACCTGGCGCTTCAGAGACCGCTGACCCGCCAGAAGCAGCTGGATCCCCAGGCGCCACCGACGCCACAGAGCCCCAACCCGCGCCAGCCGACGACGAGATTGCCTATGTGGTGGGCCTGGGCGCCTCCGCCGGCGGCCTCGAAGCGCTGCAGGAGCTGGTGAGCTACCTGCTGGTGGGCGGGGGCGTGAGCTACGTGGTGGCCCAGCACCTAGCCCCCGACCACCGCAGCCTGCTGGTGGATCTGGTCTCTCATACCACCAGCCTCAAGGTGGTCGCGGCCGTGGACGGCATGCCGCTGCAGGCCGGAACGATGGCCATCTGCCCCCCGAACCACGACGTGGCGGTGGAGAAGAACCGGTTGGTCGTCACCGAGCCGCTGCCGCGCTTCGGCCCCAGCCCCAGCGTGGACCTCCTCTTCGAATCCCTGGCCAAGCACTGGGGGGAGCGGGCCGTGGGGGTGGTGCTCTCCGGCACCGGCTCCGATGGCGCCCGCGGGCTGCGGGCGGTGCGGGCCGCCGGCGGGCTCACCCTGGTGCAGACCCTGGACAACGCCCGCTTCGACGGCATGCCACGGGCCGCCATCTCCCTCGGCGGCGCCGAGCTGGTGCTCAGCGCCCGCGAGATCGGCCAGCGCCTCGCCGCCCTGGTGAGCAGCGGCGCCGACTGGATCGGCCGCTCCCTGCCGGAGCCGGAGCCCGTGATGCTCTCCACGATCAGCCGGCAGCTGAAGCACGCCATCGGCATCGACTTCTCCCGCTACAAGGAATCGACCCTGCGCCGGCAGGTGCGACGCCGCATGGCGATCCGGCAGGTGAGTTCGATCGAGGAATACCTGCCCCTGCTGGGCTCCGATCCAGTCGAGGCGCACGCCCTGGCGGAAAACCTCCTGGTCACGGTGACGGCGTTCTTCCGGGACCCCGACGCCTTCACCGAGCTCGGCCATCTGCTGGCGCACTACCTCGCCAAGCAGGTGGACGGCTACCCCCTGCGCGTCTGGGTGCCGGGCTGCGCCACCGGGGAGGAGGTGTATTCCATCGCCATGGTGGTGAGCCAGGTGCTGAATCACCCCGCCGATCTGTCGCGCCATCTGAAGATCTTCGGTACAGATCTCGATGAGGCGAGCCTCACGATCGCCCGCCGGTCCACCTATCCGGCCTCGGCCGCCAAGGCGATCCCGGAAGACCTCTGCCAGCGGTTCGTGACCCTCGCCAACGGCGAGATGGCGCTGAGCGAAACGCTACGCGAATGCGCCGTGTTCGCCCGTCACAACGTGGGGGAAGATCCGCCCTTCCCGCGGCTGGACCTGATCTCCTGCCGCAACACGCTGATCTATTTCACGACCCCCCTGCGGGATCGGGTGCTGAGCCTGTTTCGCTACGGCCTGCTGCCCGGCGGCCTGCTGTTTCTGGGGGGCTCCGAATCGCTCAGCAGCCGCACGCCGGGATTTGGGGTGGCCAGCGCTGAACAGCACCTCTATGTCCGCACCCTGGAAGGAGAAAGCCCGACGCGGCTGCTGCCGCCGTTGGCCAGCAGCGCCCAGCCCCGGGTATTGACGGCGTTCAGCGGGGCGGCGGGCAACCGGGTCGCGATCATGCGCGAGAACGTGCCGGAGCAGCACGTCACCCTGCTGGAGGCCCTGATCCGCCAGCTGTGCCACCCCTGCCTCATCCTCGACGAACAGCACGACCTGGTGGAGGTGCAGGGGAACGTGACCCCCTACTGCCGTCTGCCGGAGGGCCAGGTCACCACCGCCGCCAGCTCCTACCTGAGGCCGGAGCTGCAGGCCGAAGCGCGGGCCCTGTTCCTGATCGTCCGCGCCGACGGCATGCCGGTGATGGGCCAGCCGCTGCAGCTGGAGGGACTGGAGGGCAAGGTGCGCCTTGAAGCCCGGCCCCTGACGGCGGGTGATCGCAACCTCACGATTCTGAGCTTCATCGCGGTCAATCCCAGCGACAGCAACACCGCCAGCACCACGGCTCCGCTGCCGAGCCGCCTGATCGAACGGGATACCAGCTTCGATCAGGAGGTGGAACGGCTGGAGAAGGAGCTGCTCAGCAGCCAGGACTCGCTGCGCCGCTCCCTGTCCGAACTGGAAAGCGCCAACGAGGAGCTGGAGGCCTCCTCCGAGGAACTGCAGGCGTCGTCGGAGGAGCTGCAATCCTCCAATGAGGAGCTGGAGGCCTCCAACGAGGAACTGCAGGCCACCAATGAGGCCCTGGGGATCCTCAACCAGCAGCTGCGATCCCGCACCGATGAACTGCAGGCGCTGAACGGCGACATGGAGAACATCCAGGCGTCATTGAGCCAGGGGATGGTGATCGTGGACGAGAATCTGCGCGTCACCCGCTTCACCCCGCTGGCCGTTCGGGTGTTCGCCCTGGTGGACAGCGATATCGGCCAGATGCTGCCCAGTGTGCCCACCACGGTGGCCCTGCCGAACCTGCGGGAGGCCCTGGAGCGGGTGATCCGGGGAGGCGTCAGGGAGGCGATTGAGGCCCGAGGCGACGGCATCGCCTACCTGGCCCAGATTCTCCCCTATCAGGACCACCGCGGCGGCCGCCATGGCGCCATCGTGACGCTCACCGATGTCACGGAGCTGGTGAGTCTGCGCCAGAACGCCGAATCAGCGCTGCAGGACTTCACCCAGCTCGCCGATGCCCTGCAGGAGGCGGTGTGGAAGAGAGCCCGCAATATGAAGGAGATTGTCTATGTCAGCCAGCGCATGCAGAGCCTCAGCGGCTGGAGCATGGCGGAGCTCCTCGACCACCCTGAACAGCTGGATGAGGCGATCGATCCAGCCGACCGCGACCGCGTCAACCAGGCCAGGCAAGCGGCGGACGCGTGGAACGTTCGCTATCAGCTGATCCGTCGCGATGGCCAGCCCATCTGGGTGCTCGAAACAGCCAAGGTGATCAGCGACACCTTCGTGGTGGGCACCCTGGCCGACATCAGCGAACAGCACGCCACCGAAGAACGGGCCCATGACATGTCCGCGATCTTCGAAGCGGTGTTCCAGACCCAGACTTTCGGTGTGGCCATTCTGGATGACCAGCATCGGGTGGTGATGGGCAACGAAGCACTCTGCAGTTTGGTCAACCTGGATTCCACCTTGATCCAGGGCATTCCGATCGGCCTGATCGCCGCGCCGGGGTTCGAGCAGGAGATCGTCTCCGCCGCAGCAGACGTGCTCAGTGGCAACGACCGTGCCGCCACCCGGACCCTGCAACTCAAGGGCAAGGATGGCCACACCCCCTGGGTGACGGCCGAGGTGCGGCGGCTGCCGCGACCGATCGCCAAGGCCGTGGTTCTGGTGATCCTGCAGGACGTGACCAGCCTGCGGGAATCGACCCTGCAGCTGGAGCAGATGGCCCGCTTTGATGGCGCGACCGGGCTGCTCAACCGACTCAGCTTCTCGGAGGCCCTCGATCGCGAGATCGCCAGGGCCTCCCGGGAGAAGCGGCCCCTGGCCCTGGCCTGGGTGGATCTGGATCACTTCAAAGACATCAACGACCAATACGGCCACGCCTCTGGCGATGAGGTGCTGTGCGCGATCGGCAAGCGCCTGCAGAAAGAAATCCGCGGCGGCAGGGATTACGTGGGCCGGCTGGGCGGCGATGAATTTGGCGTGATCATCGCCGGCTACAGCGACCATCACGAACTCGATACCATCCTGGAACGCCTGATGCTGGAACTGAGCCAGCCGATTCAGGCAGCGGATGTGGAACTCAAGGTGGGCACCAGTGTGGGGGTGGCGATCTATGGCAAAGACGCCACCACGGTGGACGACTTTCTGCGTGCCGCCGATGCGGCGATGTATGGAATCAAGAGCCAGGGCGGCAACACCTTTCAATACTTCACCGATGCGATGAATGCCGCCGCCGAGCAGCGGCGCCTGCTGCGGCGCGCGCTGGCGGAGGCAATCGCCGCAGAGTCGTTTGAGCTGTATTTCCAGCCGATCGTGGCGGCCAAAGAGGGAACGCTCTGGGGGGTGGAAGCGCTGATTCGCTGGCACCGCGACGGGCAGGTGGTGCATGCGGACGACTTCATCGCGTTCGCCGAGCAGAGCGGTCTGATCCGCGAGCTCGGGCCCCTCACCCTGCGCCTGCTGCGGGCCGATCTGGAGCGCCTCAGCGCCACCGGCCGCAGCGATCTGTCGGTGAGCCTGAACATGTCGGTGAAGCAGCTGGAAGATCCCCAGCTCGCCTCCCTGCTGCAGAGCTGGCCCGCGGTCCACGGCCTCCAGGGCCTTGTGGTGGAAGTGGTGGAATCCATCCTGCTGCCCGACAACAGCGCGGCCCTGAAGGTGGTGCATGGCCTGATCGATCACGGCGCCGCCATTTCGATCGACGACTACGGCACCGGCTATTCCAACCTCAGGCTGCTGAAGACACTGGAGCCCGCCTTCATCAAGCTGGATCGCTCCCTGCTGCTGCTCAGCCTCGAGGATGATCGCGGCAGGCAATTGATGCGATCCGCCATCGAAATGGCCCATGGCCTCGGGGCCGCCGTGGTGGTGGAAGGCATCAGTGACACAAGCATGGCCACCTTCTGCCAGGAGCTGGGGGCGGATTACCTGCAGGGCTTCGCGATCGCCAGACCCATGCCCCTGCCGGAACTGCTGGGCTGGCTGGAGTCAGCCCCTGGGCCGTCGGCCTAGACCCAGCCGCCCCATCGGGATCAGCTGCGCCGGGCGGCACAGGCATCCTTCACCAGCTGTCTTTCGAAATCAACCTGAGGAGCCTGCCAGCCCCTCCAGACGCCATTGGCGCCGGCCACGTTGATCTTGCCCACCGAGCAGTTCACCGACAGATGGATGGTCTGCCCCTTGGAATTGATGGTGGGCGCCACCACACTGCCCCCCATCGAGGTCCAGCTGGACCAGTCGACCCGCAGGGGGCCGTAGAGGCGCCACTCCGGTTGACGGGCACCCAGGCCCGGCAGCTCCGCCTTGGACGCGGTGGGGGGCTGGGTCTTCGCCCGGGAGCCGGCTGGCTGCACCACCAGCGGCACTGGCACCGGGCGGGCCTTGGCTGCCGCAACGGTCTCGGCTGCGGAGACGGCCGCCAGGGCCAGGCTGAGTGCCGAGACCCTGATCCCACACCGGATCCCGCGCCTGATCCAGACGTTAAGGCCGGTCTGGAGGGTCGGGAGTTGCGGCGGCATCACGGACGAATTTCAGGCGGCGCCATCAACGCCAGGGTGAGTCCCGCAGGCCGCCGCGTCAATCGGCAAGGGGCAGCAGCACCGACCAAGGCCGAATCCTCAGGGACGAACCCGCTCAGCGGGAGCCTTCGTCGAGCAGGCGTTCGATCTGATCGAGGGCTGCATCGAGGGGCCTGAGGGCCTCGGCCATCGCCGCATCGGTGGCCTGGCTGGAGGGCCATTGGCGATCCACCTGGCGGCGCAGATGCCGCAGGCCGCCATCGATCTGCTCAAGGCGGGTGGAGAGGGCGACCAACCGGGCTTCGCGCTCGTCCATCCCCTGTTCAGCCGCCTCCAGGTTGCGGCGCAGCTGCTCCACCAGCCGTTGGCGCTCCAGCCGCAGGGGGCCGGCGTCCTCGCCGCGCAGGGCTGTCTCCTCCTGCCTGAGGCGCCGCTGCAGGTCTTCGGCGCTGAGCAGCACGCCGCCACCGGATTCGAGCAGGGGACGGCGCTGCTCGATCCGCTCCGGCAGGCTCTGCAGCCGCTCGCAGCAGAGCTGGACCAGGCCCAGGGCCTCCAGGTGAGCCGCATCCTGAAAGCGCGCCATCGCCTCGCCACCCACCAGCGCCGCCTGCCCCGCCAGCTCCCGGCAGCGCGCCAGCGCTCCATCGATCCGCAGCCGCAGGC
>NZ_JAYGIC010000041.1:0-4372 GCF_034931105.1 Synechococcus sp. CCY9201
CGCTGATCAACTTCCTGGTGATCGCCTTCGTGGTGTTCCTGATCGTGCGGGCGATCGAGGCCACCAAACGCAAGGAGGAGGCGGTGGCACCTCCCGATACTCAGGCCCAGCTGGCTTCGGCGGTGACAAGGCTCGCCGAGGCGCTCGACCGCAAGGGGCTGTAGGAGACGGCCGCAGGAGCCGCTGCAGATGGGGGTTGTCAGGCAGGCCCCCAGTTCTCGATGCAGAGGTCTTGAAGGGTCCACAAATCGGCTCGCACGCCGCCAAGCGCACCTGTCGGTCCGTGCGGTGGGGCAACCAACTGGGGAGTCCCGTGACCCCATAGCAGTCCGACGTTCCCGTCCCGTCAATGGCCTGTCCGTCTGCCCGGCTGGTTGCACCCCCTCCCGTTCCCAGCCGCCATGAGCGCAGCGCCAATGGCGGCCGGCTGAGCAGCCTCAAGCTGGATGCCAAACGCAGCGGCTACCTTCAGCTGATGCGTTGGGCTGCTGAGTTTGGGAGTCGCCCGGTGTTCGCCGTGGAGAGCACCGGTTGCTACGGCGCCGGTCTCTGCTGCGGGCTCCTTGATTGCCGGCCAATCGATTGGCATTCCCAAGGCAGGACATGACCTGGTGGAGATGATCCGCATGCTCAAGGTGGTCAAGGATTCAGCCACCGACTACCGCACCGCGGCCCTCCATCAGTTGCACGCCATCGTGGTGACTGCACCGGCAGCGTTGCGGGAACACCTGCAGCAGCTCAAGGGCAAGGAGCTGGTGGAATGCTTCAGCGGTCTGCGTTCTGGAGAGATCAGCACACCGCTGGCCGCCGTCAAGATGGCCCTGCGCAACCTCGCCCGCCGCATCCAGCAGCTGGATCGACTGACGATGCAGCACTGCCCGGAGCTGCGCAACACCGACGGGGTGGGTGTGGATATCTCCGCCACCCTTGTCTTGGCAGCCGGCGATAACCAGGAGCGGATGTAATCGGAGGCCTCGTTCGCTGCCCGCTGCGGTGGCATCAGCAGACCAAGGAGATCATCCGCTGCCTCAAGCGATTCGTGGCCCGCGAGGTGTTCGGCATCCTGCGCGGGGGGCCTGCGGTGCGAACGGCACCCGGCCTGATCAGCAGCCGGATTGGAACAGTCCTCCAGGCTCCCGCCGGAGCCGTTGCCTGCCCCTCCAAGGCAGGCGGCGGTTCCGGCGGAATCAGAGCCGGCCGGTGGTTCAGCTGTCGACGGGAATCAGCACATCGAGCAGCTCGGCTCGTAACGGCTGGCCGGGTTGCTCCGGCACAACGAGGACGACGGCCTTGGCCTCGTTGAGATCGCTGTCGTCAGTTATGGCCTCGCCATCGGCATCCCAGCTCTCCAGCGCTGCATTCAGCCAGCGGGTCTTGGTTTCCAGAAAGGCGATCGCGTCATCGGGACTCCAGCGGGCCTCGCTGCCGCGGCAGGGATAGCGCTGCAGCAGCTCGAGGATGCCGATCTCCTGCAGCTCAGGGGTGCCGGAGGGGTCGCGCACCAGCACGGCGTCGGCATCGGTGGCGTTGTCGATCAGCTTCTGGATGTCGCTGCGATCGTCGTCCTCCTCCAGCTCCTGCCAATCCCGGAGATCGATGACCTTCTCCAGCAGGGCCTGCAATTCATCCATAGGCATCGGTGGCGCTTGTTTTGGCCTGGTGGGATGGGAAGCGAGCTCGATCAGGCCTTCCGCTGCCTCGATGATCTGCGTCAGCGCCAAATGCTCCGCCACCAGGGTGAACGTGGTCTCGGTCAATTCTTCGAGTGGCAAACGCGGAGCATCCACGTCGTTTCGTACCCGATCGATAGCCTCCAAGAGGAGAAGCTGGTTCGATGTGGTGATCGGCTCCACAGCATGGGCAAGGCGGTATCGGTTCCATCTTTGCTCAGCTGTCGTGCCCCTCCAGTACCGGGCAACCACCAGCCGATGACGGAGGTGAGGCGGGGCTTGACAGTCCATAGGAGTGTCATGCTGGAAGCAGACAATGGCCTCTGGTTCTCAAGCAGACAGCCATGGCCTCCGGCATCACGGTTACGTCCAATCCAGATCCGGCTCAGCTGGCCAGCCTGGGCGTGACGAGCTGGCCGACCTGGGGATGTGAGGTCAGCACCTTTCCCTGGACCTACGACGAGCAGGAGACCTGCCTGCTGCTGGAGGGGGATGTGACGGTCACCCCCGATGGCGGTAAGCCGGTGCGCTTTGGGGTCGGTGATCTGGTGGTGTTTGACGCCGGGCTGAGCTGCACCTGGGAGGTGCACGCCCCGGTGCGTAAGCACTACCGCTTTGGCTGAGCACTGCCGCAGAGTGGGACAGATGCAGACACCACCCCGCCCCGCGCCCCGTGAGACCACCGAGGCGATGGTGCGCAACATCGGCCGGGAGCTGGCGGAGATCGAACAGGCCATCGGTCGCTGCCGCGGCGATCTCATCGCGGAACCCAAGCTGACCGGCACCTGGATGGCCCACCTGCTGATCAGCACCACGGAGCTGCTGCGCAACCTGCTGATCGAGTCGGCCAAAAGGCCCCAGCGGATCAACGGTTCGGGGTGACGGGCCGCGTCCAGCGCCGGTTGAACCAGACCCCGCCGCCGCCCCAGCCCAGCACTTAGGTGAACAGGAAGCCGATGGCCTCGAGGTTGCCCGTCATAGGAGTGAGAGGGGAGTGGTGGCCATCAAAAACCCCCGGGGTTGCCGGGGGTGGTGGGAAGCTTGAGCGGAGCAGGAGCTCAGAAGCAGAAGGGCAGGAACTGGGTGCGGCAGGCGGCGTAGCCATCCACCAGGGCGCCGAGGCCGATCTGATGGGCGATTCCAGAACCGGTGAGGCCTTCCACCACGATGCCGATCACGATCCCGAGCATGGCGGCGCGGCCGTTGAACAGTTCAGCGCGCTTGAGCTGCTCCATGTGAATCAGCTGCTCGGCGCGGTTCTCGAACCATTTGTCGTTGGCAGGGGTGTTGGTCATGGGAGCTCCGGTGCGGTGGATGGTGGTCTTGGACGAACGGCTCAGTCGGCCGGTCGGGTCTGGAGCAGGGCACCTGTGATCCAGGCGCGGATGAGCAGGAGGGCAAGGGTGCCGGTCATCGCTGGGGGGTGGGGGCGAGATCGCTGGGGCGGGTCAGAACGAATGCGGTCATGCCGGTGAGCAGCACCACTAGGGCGACGACGGCGGTGATGGCGGCGGAGTAGTCGGTGCTCATGGTGATCAACCGAGCCCGATCTGCTGAAGGATGCCCTGGCCGGTGAGCAGCTCGGTGGCAAGGCCGATCACGAAGCCCAGCATGGCCAGGCGGCCGTTCCAGGTCTCGGCGAAGGCGACAAACCCGAAGCGGGGAGCGGGATCAGTCATGAGTGTTTCAGTTCGTTACGACAACTGTAACGCCATGTGAAGCGGTTGGGACATGGCGGATTCCCGCATGGGTGCCTGAATGGTGGGAGCGCCGGGCCGGCAGGGTGATCCATTCCCCCGCCGGCAGCGGGCTGGAGAGCTTGAATCCCGGCACCAGCAGCTGCAGGCCGGCCGGGATCGGCGTGGTGGAGCGGTAAACGGGCAGCAGCAGGGTGGTGCCAGCCGGCATCGGTTCCTCGCTGGGCCAGCTGGCCAGCTCCGGCTTGAACTGCCACAGCAGGCTCAGGCTGAGATTCGGCTTGGCCGCCACGCTGCTCAAGGTCTCGCCCTCAGCGGTGACGTAGGCCTCGCTCTGCTGCAGCACCACCAGCGCGAGCGGAACTGGAACTGGCTGGCAGCTGAGCTGCACCAGAGGTTCAGGCCTCGTGCAGCAGGCCCAGGGCCTGCATCACTTGGAGACGGATGCCGCTCAGTCGGCTCCAGGCTCGCACCGCATCCTCTCTGCTCCGGTAGGGACGCCAGTCGTCTTCAGCGATGCGGCGTTGCAGATGGGCCGCCACGCGTTGCGCGACAGTCACATCGCTGGGCCTTGCCAATCGCAGCGTTTTCCTCCCGATCACCACTTCGGCAGCCATGGCACTCCGGATCACCGCTGGAAGGCAGTGTTCATTGTCCAGCCTTGCCAGATCCTCTCAGGCCAGGATGGGGAAACAACCCTTCAGCCCGTTCACCAGAATCTGCACCGCCACGGCAGTGATCAGGAGCCCCATCAGGCGCTGCAGCACCCGTTCGCGGGTCTGACCAAGCCATTGCCACAGCCGCGGCGTCAGCAGCAGGAACAGGAAGCGTCCCATCGCCATCGCGCAGATCACAAGGCTGACCAGCAGTCGCCCGGTCTAGGAGTTTGTCGCCCGAAACCAGCAGCGCCAGCGAGCACAAGAACTTGCTGAGCCAATGGTCTTGGTTATCGGCATCTCAATGCCGGTGATTCCGGCCAATCTTCGGTTGCCGCACTGGCAGCCA
>NZ_JAYGIC010000042.1:0-3468 GCF_034931105.1 Synechococcus sp. CCY9201
GATCGAGCGGCGGGGGCCGGCCCTGGCGGAGGCCCTCGGGGCCACGCTGCCCTGGGCTGATCTGGCTCGCAGCGCCGCCCTCGGCCATGACCTGGCCCAGCTGGAGGCTGCGGCCGTTCCCGCCACGTCTCCGTCTGCGGCCGCCAGCTCCTGGCTCGAGCAGCTCTCCACCCTCGCTGAGACCGCGCCCCACCGCTTCCTCGCCCATGTGTACGTGCGCTACGGCGGTGATCTCTCCGGCGGGCAGCAGCTCAGCGAGCAGGCCAATGCCATCCTGCGCCGCCACGGCCTGCCTGCCGTGGAGTTCTGGCAGTTCGACCGGCCCCTGAGTGAGCTCAAGCAGGGTCTCCACGACGGCTTCGAGCAGCTGCGGCTCAGCGAGTCCCAGGAGCAGGAGCTGCTGCAGGAAGCGGAGGACGCCTTCCTCGCCACCCAGCGCCTGCTGGCCGAACTGGGCGAGCTGGTCTGAGCGGAGCGCCGCTGTCCAGCCGTTCCCCATCCGCTCTCGCCGCACCCTTCGCTCCCCTAGCCCCCGATCTGATGACGTTCGCGCCATCCCGTTCCGTTTCTGCCGCCAAGCCCTCGGTTTCCACCCCGATTGCGCTGCTGCTCAAGTACGACAAGCCGGTGCCGCGTTACACCAGCTACCCCACCGCCGCCGCCTTCTCGGAGGCGGTGGGCGCCGCCGATCTGGCGGCCCAGCTGGCCAGGCCCGCCGCCGAGCCCCTCTCGCTGTATGTCCATGTGCCCTTCTGCCGCCATGCCTGCTGGTATTGCGGTTGCAACCGGGTCACCACCCAGGCCGGCTCCCGGGTGGTGGGCCCCTATCTGCAGGCGCTGGAGCGGGAGCTGCAGCTGATCGGGGCCGCCGCGGGCCAGCGGCGGCGGGTGGGGCAGCTGCACTGGGGCGGCGGCACCCCCAACTACCTCACGCCGGCGGAACAGGGGCAGCTGTGGGAGCTGCTGGATCAGCACTTCGATCTCGCCACCGATCTGGAGGCCTCGATCGAGGTGAATCCCGAGTTCCTCAGCCGTGACGAGCTGCTCGGCCTGCGCGGGCTCGGCTTCAATCGCATCAGCTTCGGCATCCAGGATGCCGATCCCGAGGTACAGAAGGCGGTCAATCGGGTGGTGCCCGTCGAGCAGCTCCGTCGGGCGATGGCCTGGATGCGGGAGGCCTCGTTCGAGAGCGTCAACGTGGATCTGATCTGCGGCCTGCCGCTGCAGACACCGGAGCGCTTCCGCACCACCCTGGAGCTGGTGCGGGAGCTGCGGCCCGATCGCATCTCCCTGTTCTCCTTCGCCTATCTGCCGCAGCAACTGCCCCTGCAGCGCAAGATCGCGGCCGAGGATCTGCCCAGCCAGCACCAGCGGCTGGCCATGCTGGAGTCCGCCAGCCAGCTGCTGGCCGCCGCCGGCTACGACGCCATCGGCATGGATCACTACGCCCTGGCGGGCGACAGCCTGGCGGTCGCGGCCCGCGAGGGCCGGCTGCACCGCAACTTCCAGGGCTACACCACCGGTGGTGAGCTCGATCTGCTGGGGGTGGGCCCCACGGCGATCAGCCAGTTCCCCCATCTGTTCAGCCAGAACCTGCGTGATCTGCGCGCCTACTACGCCGCGCTCGAGGCCGGTCGCCTGCCGGTGGAACGGGGCCTGGTGGTGCGCGATCCGGCGGTGCTGGAACGGCGCCGGCTGATTCAGGAGGTGATGTGCCGCTTCCGGGTTGCGCTGCCCCTGGAGGGTTTCGCGCAGGAGTGGCACGACCTTCAGGCCCTGGCCGCGGATGGCCTGGTGCAGCTGCAGCGCCAGGGCGATCAGGGCCTGGTCGAGGTCACGTCCCAGGGCCGCTGGCTGATCCGCTCGATCGCCGCGGTGTTCGATCCGGAGCAGCGCCGGCGTGCCAGCGGTTCTCGGCTGGTCTGACACCCGCGCGGCGGCCCGCCGTCAGGATGGCCTGGTCTGGCTGCCGGTGCGATGGCCCCTGCCTCCCCGTCAGCGCTGCCGGCCCTGGCAGCGCTGCCCTCCCTGGCGGATCTGGAACGCCGTGCCGCAGGCGGCGGCCTGCTTCTGCGCCTGCAGGTGTCCGACCGTCTGGGGATCCGGGGCCTGCGGGTTGTGGTGGCCCGCTCGCGGCCGCAGCAGCCTCCCCTGCTGCTGGGGGAGCTCAAGGGCTGGGCGCTCCCCACGACCGCGGGTCTGCAGCTCGACACCATGCGGGTGCAGGGACAGGACATCGCCACAGTGGGCCCCTTGATCTGGGCCGCCACCGGCGCCTGGGCCCTGGAGTGCACGCCCTGCCGCCAGGCGCGCCTGCTCGCCATCCGCGACGATCCGCGTCAGCACCGCCGCTTGGTGCGCTATTTCGAGCGACTTGGCTTCACGCCGCTGCGCGACCTCGGCGCCGGTCCGCTCGATCTTGCCCTGCGCCTGGTGTGGGGCGGGACGGGGTTGCTGATGCGCGGCGAGCTGGTGGAGGTGCTGCGGCGCAGCGTGCGGCGGCTGGAATGGATTGCCCCAGGGCCTTGAGGGCCGCGGCCAACAGCCGCGCGCCAGGATCGCCTCCCCAGCACGGACGGAACGGCATGCAGGGCTTGCGCGGGGTGGATGGCTGCCGGGCCGGCTGGCTGGCGGTGTCCTGCGAGGGACCGGGGGAGCCCGTCACCGCCCGGCTGTTCCCCTCCGCCCTTGAGCTGCTGGAGGGGCCGGGCTGGCACCTCACCGCCATCGACATCCCCATCGGTCTGCCCGAAGCCGGGCCCCGCCGCTGCGATCGCGAAGCCCGCCGCCTGCTGGGCCCCCGCCGCAGCAGTGTCTTTTCAGCGCCCCTGCGCGGCGTGCTGGCCGCCACCAGCTACCCGGAGGCCTGTGCCTTGTCCCAGGCGGCCCAGGGTTGCAAGCTCAGCAAGCAGGCGTTCCACATCCTCGCCAAGGTGCGCCAGGTGGACGCCTGGTTGCAGCGCGATCCAGGGCAGGCCCGCTGCCTGGTGGAGGTGCACCCGGAGCTGTGTTTCCGCGAGTGGAACGGTGGTGTGCCGATGCCGCACCCCAAGAGGAGCGCCGCCGGCGCCGCCGATCGCCTGGCCCTGGTGGAGCGGATTTTTCCGGGGGCGGCGGCCGCGATCCGCGCCCGTTTCCTGCGCCGCCAGGTGGCCGATGACGACATCCTCGATGCCCTGGCGGCCCTGTGGAGCGCCGCGCGCATCGAGGCCGGCACGGCCCTGCGCCTCGGCGGCGACCTCGACGGCACGGGCCTGCCGATGCAGATTCTGGCCTGAATCTGGTACAGATGAACTACTGTGAGTCGGTTCGGCTGGTTGCCGTGTCCGGATCCCGTCCCCGTTCCTGCTTGCCCGCTCCGCCATCCGCGCTGCCACCCGTTCCGCTGACCGTGCTGCACCCGCATCGCCACCCGCGCCGCCGCCGGAGCCGGCCGTTTCCGGGCCCTTGCGCTGGATCTTATACACA
>NZ_JAYGIC010000043.1:0-2770 GCF_034931105.1 Synechococcus sp. CCY9201
AAGGGCCCGCAACTGCTGAGCTTCGTCCTCGCTGAGGACCAGCGGAGGCATCGGACGACCAAGCGCCACAGGGCACCTCGGGTGACACCCCTGATTTTAGCTGTTATTTCCAGGACGGGACACTAGGAGTTTGTTGCCTATAGCGCCCAGCAGCACTGGCAGCACTGGCAGCACAACTCGGCTGCTCATCTGCAGCACTGCTAGTTTACTTCTTGAGCTGCGTCGATGTGGGCTGATTCCGCCTCAGCCTCACCCGCCGAGGCCTCTGCTCCTCATAGTGTCGCTGCTGCCATGGCCTGCTGCTGCGATCGCGTGAACCGGAACAACTTGAGCAGGTTTCGCGTGACAGCGATCAGGTGCCAGTCGGCGTCGACCTTCTCTAGCCCCTCAGGAGAAAGTGCCGCAGGCCCCGAGCCTCTTTGATCTGACCGTTCACCGGTTCCGCGATCGCCTTGCGCTGGGAGTAGATCCTGGACCTCTTCTTGCTTCTGAGCTTGCGGGCCATGCGGGCTTTGGCGTCGGCATCCTTGGGCATCGGACCCCATTTCGGCGACGGTGGCTGCCCGTGCGGCAGACGGCCGGTGGCGATGTAGGCGTCGATGCCTTGATCAGCGCAGGCCTTGGCGTTGTCCTCGCTCCAATAGCCCGCATCCATCGTCATCACATCGGGCAGTACTCCGGCTGTGGCTGCAATGCGCTGCAGCATGGGTTTGAGGTGCTCGACATCCGGCGGCTGGTTGCTCACGCCCACCGGCACGATGACCTGATGGTCGCTGTCCACCGCCAGCCGCTGGCGCGTTGATCCCGGAGATCGTGCGTCGGGGCTTTCAGGACCTGCTGGAGGCCGAGGTTTCCGCGTTCACCGGAGCCCAACTCCACGAGCGTTGCCCCGATCAGCGCTCTACGCACCGCAACGGCTACCGCAGGCGACTGCTCACCACCCAGGTGGGCGACCTGACCCTGGCCATCCCAAAGCTGAGGCAGGGCAGCTTCTTCCCCGACTGGCTGGAGCCCCGACGGCGGATCGACAAGGCCATCTACGCCGTGGTGATGGAGGCCTACACCGGCGGCATCTCCACCCGCAAAGTCGACGCCCTGGTGGAGGCTCTGGGCGGCGACAGCGGCATCTCCAAATCGGAGGTGAGTCGCATCTGCCAGGGCCTTGATGAGCAGGTCAAAGCCTTTCTGGGCCGGCCACTGGAGCATGCCAGCTTCCCCTACGTCTACCTCGACGCGACCTACCTTCACGGCCGTCTGGGCCGCAACATGCAGGTGGTCTCCCGGGCGGTGGTGGTGGCGATCGGGATCAATGCCCTCGGCTACCGCGAGGTACTGGGAATCGCCGTGGGCGACAGCGAAGCCGAGGGCTTCTGGCGCCAGTTCCTGGGCTCACTCAAAGAGCGTGGCCTGACTGGCACGCGGCTGGTGATTTCGGATGCCCACCTGGGGCTGACAGCCGCGATCAAGCGCATGTTCCAGGGCAGCAGCTGGCAGCGGTGCCGAGTGCACTTCCTGCGCAACCTCCTGAGTCATGTCCCAAAGGTTGGCCAGGACATGGTGGCGGCGGCGATGAAAGCGGTGTTCGTGATCCAGAAGCCTGAGCAGGTCAGAGCCCACTGGCAGCAGGTCACCGAGATGCTGCGCAAGCAGTTCCCCGGCGCCGTGCCCGTGATGGAAGCCGCCCGGGACGACGTGCTGGCCTTCCTGCACTTCCCCCAGGAGCACTGGCGCAAGATCTGGAGCACCAACCCGCTCGAGCGCCTCAACAAGGAGATCAAACGCCGCACCAACGTGGTCGGCATCTTCCCCAATGACGCCGCGATCGTGCGGTTGGTGGGCAGTCAGCTGCTGGAGCAGCAGGAGGAATGGCAGCTGGAGCGCCGCCGCTTCTTCTCCGAGGCCACCATGGCCAAAATCCCCGAGCTCGAGGAAATGTTGGAGCCCACCGATGGTGATCCGGCCAAGCGGGCGGCAGTAGCCATGAGCTGAAACGCACCAACTCCTTCCTCGATCTACACGAATCCCCTCGATCGCTGAGTTGCACATTCAGCGATCAGGGTTCATAGTGGAACGATGGAGCTGCGCAATCAGCTCCCAAGCAGTCATCCCCTGACTGCTCCTGATCACCCTCCTGAAAGGGTCACAGGACCTCCTGAGTTACACCACTCGCAGGGGCGCTACCAATCAAAACGATGCCCCCGGCTGCCTTAGAGGCATCCGGGGGCTCTCGCCGGGTCCGCTCTTGGCGCGGAACCGTTTGATCAAGGGGGTGGCGCCGCGATCAGCAGGCGTTCTCCGCGATCAGCAGACCCTGGGTCGAACAACTGGGACTCATGGACACCTCCTCCTCGGGGATGGATGACAGCCGGCGATGCCTTCGGCGGATACTCTCCCGGAGGAGGGAACCTGCCACACCACTGCTGCCAGAACAAGTGAATTCTAGCCAAGAAAAAAGGTGCCCCGCTGAGGGACACCTTGGATCGAGCAAATCCTGAAGCCTGGTGGAGGGATCAGAGAGCGTTGCCGCGGGGCAGAACCTCTTCAGGGAAGACGAAGTTTTCGTGCGGCTGGTCGGCCGGGGCCATCCAGGCCCGCAGACCTTCATTCAGAAGGATGTTCTTCGTGTAGAAGGTCTCGAATTCGGGATCCTCAGCGGCGCGGATCTCCTGCGACACGAAGTCGTAGGCACGCAGGTTGAGGGCCAGGCCGATGATGCCGATGCTGCTGGTCCACAGACCCATCACCGGCACGAACAGCATGAAGAAGTGCA
>NZ_JAYGIC010000044.1:0-2657 GCF_034931105.1 Synechococcus sp. CCY9201
GGCGGCTTCACCACCCTGGCCGCCCTCTGCTTCACAACGGTGTTCCGGGCCGGCGCCTGCCGCTATGGGGTGGCTGATCTCGCTGCCCTGGCCACCGACACCCATCGCTTCGAGGCCCGCTACCTCGACGGACTGGTGGGCCCCTGGCCCCAGGCCCGGGCGCTGTACGAGGCCCGCTCGCCGCTGCGGCACGCCGATCGGATCGGCTGCCCGGTGATCTTCTTCCAGGGCTCGCAGGATCGGGTGGTGCCACCGGAGCAGACCCTGGCCATGGCCAGCGCCCTGCGGGCCAATGGGGTGCCGGTGGAGGTGCGGCTGTTCGAGGGCGAAGGCCACGGCTTCCGCGACGGCGCCGTGCAGCGCGAGGTGCTGGAGGCCACCGAGGCGTTCTTCCGCAACGCCTTTGGGCTGTGACGACTTCGCGGCCAGGGGGCAGCCAGCGATCAGGCTGAGAACCACGACGGCTTTCGCCACGCAGGACGTGACCCGTGATCAATGAGCTGGAGCTGGATTTCTCCCTCCTGACTGGCTGGATGCAGACCAGCCTCGCCACGCTGCTGCTGGCCACGGGGGCGCTGCTGCTGCTGCTGCTGCTCGGCGTGAGTGTGGGTCAGGCGCTGGGCATGCGGCGCTGGGGGCTGCCCGAGGCCCTGCTGGCGGGAGCCTTCGGTCTGCTGATCGCCCCGGCCGGCCTGCTGCCCCTGCTGCCCCAGGCCGTGATCGATCTCTGGTCCGATCTGCCCCTGCCGCTGCTGACGCTGGTGTTCGCCACCCTGCTGCTGGGCAAACCCCTGCCCCGCCTGACCGGTCTGTGGCGACCGCTCTCGGGCCAGCTGTCGCTGGCGCTCACCCTCGCCTTCGGGCAGTTCCTGGTGGGGGGCCTGGCCGTGATGGTCATGCAGCCGGCTCTGGGGGTCAGCCCGGTGATGGCCTGCCTGATCGAGGTGGCCTTTGAGGGGGGCCACGGCTCAGCCGCCGCCATGGGCCCCACCTACGAGCGGCTCGGTCTGGAGGGCGGCGAAGCCCTGGGGCTGGCCATGGCCACGGTGGGGCTGCTGGCCTCCACGCTGGTGGGCGGCCTGGTGGTGGTGCTGGCCCGCAGCAGCGGCTGGCTGAAGTTCGCCGACGTGATGGTGCACGAAGCCGTGGAGGAGGTGGTGCGGACAGCCGATCCGCTCGACAACCTCGTCCCCCGCCCCCTGGAGGCCCCCACGGTGGCGACACCGGCCCTGGTGCGGACAGTGGCCGACTGGGCCGTGAATCTCGGTCTGGCCGGTCTGGCCGTGCTGTTCGGCTGGGTGGCGCTGCAGGGGTTGCGCTGGATCGCCGACGGGGTGGGCGGCGGCTTTGCCCTGGTGATCGACGCCCTGCCCGTCTTCCCACTGGCCCTGGTGGGATCGCTGCTGGTGCGATTGGTGCTGGAACGCAGCAACCAGGTGCAGTGGGTGTCAGCGCCGATCCAGGGGCTCACGGCCACCCTCTCGGCCGACCTGCTGATCACCGGTGCCACCGCCTGCCTCAACCTCTCGCTGCTGGCCCACGACTGGCTGCCCCTGACGGTGCTGGCCGGCGCGGGCCTTATCTGGAACCTGCTGGTGGTGCTGCTGCTCGCCCCCCGGATCCTGCCGTTCGACTGGTTTGAGCGCGGCATCATCGAATTCGGCCAGGCCACCGGCGTGGCAGCCAGCGGTCTGCTGCTGCTGCGCATGGCCGACCCGGATGATCGCAGCACCGCCCTGCAGGCCTTCTCGATGAAGCAGATGCTGCTGCAGCCGGTGCTGGCCGGCGGGGTGGTCACCGTGGTGGCGCCCCTGGCGATCTCCGGCCTGGGGCTGCCCGTCTGGACAGGGCTCTGCCTGGTGCTGGTGCTGGTCTGGATCTCCGTGGGGCTGCTGCTGGCCCGGATCTGAGCATCCGCCTCAGCGCACCATCGCCGCCACGTTGCCGCCATCGACGGTGAGCACGGCGCCGGTGGTGCGGCCCAGCTGGGCCAGGGCCACGAAGGCATCGGCCACATCAGCCGCGCGAACCTCCTCGCCCAGCAGGTTGCCGGCCATGTAGACGTCTTCGCTGACGCCGCGGGCCGAGGAGCGCTGCTTGATCATGGCCTCATCCAGCAGGCCGGAGCGGATCCGGTCAGCATTGATCGCATTGGCGCGAACACCCTCCTCGCCGGCCTCGAGGGCGTACTGACGCATCAGGGCCAGCAGGGCCGCCTTGGCGATGCCATAGGCACCGAAATTGGGGCCTGGATTGAGGGCCTGCTTGCTGACATTGAACAGCAGCTGGCCGCCCAGCCGCGGCGCATCGCCGGCCAGATCGGTGCGGCGCCAGCCGTTCTGGGCCCGGAACACCGCCAGGGCCGCCTGGGCCACCTGCTGATGACTGAAGAAGTTGAGCTTGAAGCAGTCCCGCAGCGCCTCGTCCGCCAGATCAGCCATGGCGCCGGTCCAGGCGGCGCCGGCATTGCTCACCACGATGTCGAGGCCGCCGAAGTGGAGACAGACCCGCTCCATGGCCCGCCGCACCTGGGCGGCATCGGTCACATCGCAGGCGATCCCCAGGGCCTTCTTGCCGCAGGCGGCTGCCGTGGCCGCCGCCGCCGCACCATCGCGATCCAGCACCGCCAGCTCGGCGCCCTGGGCCGCAAAAGCCCG
>NZ_JAYGIC010000045.1:0-2327 GCF_034931105.1 Synechococcus sp. CCY9201
GGGCGCTGGGGCGCCAGGGCTTGCGGGTGCGCCGCGCCCCGGGCATCGAGCTGGCCTACCGCCTGCTCGTTCACGCCTCCACCCACGGCTGGCGGGTGGCCCTGGTGGGCGCCAGCCCGGAGGTGATGGAACGGCTGCGAGAGCGGCTACACCGCGACCTGCCGGCTCTGCAGCTGGCTTTTTCGGTCCATGGGTTTCAGAGCACCGAAGCGTGGCCGGGCCTGCAGCAGCAGCTGCTTGATGCCAGGCCGGATCTGGTGCTGGTGGCCCTGGGGGTACCGCGCCAGGAAACCTGGATCCAGCACTTTCCAGACCGCAGCGGTGGCCTCTGGATGGGCGTCGGCGGCAGTTTTGATGTCTGGGCCGGGGTCAAGACACGTGCACCCCGGTGGATGGGAGCGCTTCACATCGAATGGCTCTACCGGCTGATTCAGGAGCCGAGCCGCTGGCGGCGGATGCTGGCGCTGCCGGCCTTCGCCTGGGCCGTGCTGCGCCATGGAGTGAAGCGACCGCCTCAGTACTGAACGCCACCGGAGGTCCCAGGAGATGTTGGGATCACGACCGCCGGGGCGAAAGGACAGGTGCCAGAGGGGCGGCGAGCCTCCGGATCAGCGGAAACCCAGCGGGTCAGCCCAAACCCAGCCGATCAGCCGAAATCCAGAGGATTCAGCGGAAACCCACCGAGGCTTGCCACACAAAGGCGAGCAGCAGGAAGAACAGGGGGATGATCGGCAGGATGTCCACCAGGGGACCGAACGCCTGGTAGGCCTCGGGCAGCTGGGCCATGGTGTGGAGGGCGGAGCCGGCCAGCAGCGAGGAGAGAGCCATCCCTGAAACAGTGTGGTGGTCGGAACCTACCACGTGTGTGCGGCCGGAGAATTCGGCTCCCACGGAGCGAAATCCTCTGAAAAACAACCGTCCTGGATCGCCTGTGCCATGGCGGAGGTGAAGCGGATCAAGGTGGTGATGTTGTGCAGGCTGAGCAGCGTGCGGCCCAGCATCTCGCCGCTGCGGATCAGGTGGTGCAGATAGGCACGGCTGTGCTGGCGGCAGGCCAGGCAGCTGCAGCTCGGATCGAGGGGGGTGTGGTCGTGGCGGAAGCGGGCATTGCGCAGATTCCAGCGCTCGCCTCCCACCAGGGCGGTCCCGTGCCGCCCCAGCCGGGTGGGCAGCACGCAGTCGAACAGATCGAAGCCGTGGGCCACCGCGATCGCAATTTCCCGCAGGCTGCCCACGCCCATCAGGTAGTGGGGCTTGGCTTCCGGCAGCAGCGGCGCCACCAGCCGCACGATCCGGTGCATCTCCTCGGCCGGCTCGCCCACGCTCACCCCGCCCACGGCGATGCCGGGCAGGTCCATCGCCGCCACCACCCGGGTGGAGTCCTGGCGCAGGTGCGGGTAGCAGCCCCCCTGGGCGATGCCGAACAGGGCCTGATCGGCTCGGTTGTGGGTGCTCAGGCAGCGCTCCAGCCAGTGGTGGGTGCGGCGGCAGGCCGCGGCCACCTCGGTTTCACTGGCCGGATAGGGAGGGCATTGGTCAAAGGCCATGGCCACGTCGGCACCCAGGGCCATCTGGATCTCGATCGCCCGCTCGGGGGAGAGCTGGATGCGGGCTCCGTCCCGGGGGGAGCGGAACACCACGCCGCTGTCATCGATCTTGTTGATCGCCCCGAGGCTGAACACCTGGAAGCCGCCTGAATCGGTGAGCAGCGGCCCGTCCCAGGCCATGAAACGGTGCAGCCCACCGGCCTCGGCCACCACCTGCTCGCCCGGTTGCAGGTGCAGGTGATACGTGTTGGCCAGCACCATCTGGCTGCCGGTTTCGGCCAGCTGGGGTGTGGTGACTCCCTTGATGCTGGCGGCGGTGCCCACCGGCATGAACCGGGGCGTCTCCACGACGCCGTGGGGGGTGTGGAAGCGGCCGCAGCGGGCCCGGGTGCACGGGCAGCGGGCGGTGATCGCGAAGGAGAATGGGGGCTCGATGGCGCCGTGGTGGTGCTTCGCCGACGCTACGTGCCGCGTTCTTCACCTTCTGCCGCGCCACCACCAGCCAACCAGCTCGGTCCCAACCCCGACGGACGAGACGGCTGGCTGGCGGATCTGGCCGGCGCCTGGATCTTCTATTCGGTACTGCCGGCCTGGCCGTGGCCGCGGCCCCGCTTCAGCCGGATCGCCCGCTTCGCGCCCTGGATCGGCCTGGTGCTGGGCGGGCTGCAGGCGATGGTGTGGCTGCTGCTCGCGGGGCGAGCGCCGGCTCTCACCCAGGCGGCCCTGGTGATCGTGCTGGGCCTGGCGCTCAGCGGCGGCCTGCACAGCGATGGCGCCATG
>NZ_JAYGIC010000046.1:0-2051 GCF_034931105.1 Synechococcus sp. CCY9201
GGTTCGGGATCATCACCCAGCGGGCGATCCGGCGCGGCAGCTTCTCCAGCGTCAAGGAGCTGATCGCCAAGATCGAGCAGTTCGTGGCGGCCTACAACAAGACCAAGGCCCCGTTCAACTGGACGGCAACCGCCGACTCGATCCTGGAGAAGCTCCAGCGACTTTGCTCGCAAATCTCCGGGACGGCACACTAGTATCCGGAGCAGGAGATTTACGAAGAAAGTCGCCGGAGCTTCTCCAAGATTGAGTCTGCCGTTGAGATCTACTGCCATCCAGTGATTGGATCTCTCCACCAATGAAGACGAAGTTTTCTGGACAGATGTCGACGTTGCTGCTGCGTTGGCACAGGCTCCTGCCGCAAGATCGTACGGAGCCTCACTTTAGGTCAATTGGCGCGGCCTGTCTGCCAATATTGAAGTTGGCTGCATCGCCATATCGAGTAGGGCCAGCCCCTAAATCCTTGGTCAAGCTATGATGCGGCAACTAACAACCATTGAAAGAATAAAGCGTCATGCATGAAACGCTTGTTTGCATCAGCAAAGTCAAGAATGAAGCTGATTTCATCGAGTACTCTACTCGGGCAAACGCATCGATCTTCTCTGAGATGCATTTTATTGATGACAATAGCGCAGACAATACGATAGAAATACTCGCGCAGCTCGCCAAGGAAGGCCTTCCTGTCTTCATCTATTCACTTCAAGACCGAAATGAGCGCCTAAAGAACTTGCAAGGTGGATTGTTGACTGCGCTTATGCGACACTTGGTGTCCGCGAATAATTACGGAAATGGCTATATCGTCCCATTGGATGCCGATGAGATCATTTTGTGCGGTCGCGAAGATATGCTGGCCCAACTCAGGATTATGCCTCGCAATCATTATGGATTAATGCAGTGGATGACCTTCGTGCCCATTAACGGCGGAAATTCAAAAGGTTCCTGCATAGAGAACTCATTTAAGCCCCTTGCAAAAGAGCAGCGCGCCTTCCATAAAGTTGTGATCCCCATTAATCACTCGCGGTCATCAGTTATTACCAAGGGCAGCCATTCGATATTCAACGAAGAGATTGACTTGCGTCCTTACATTCTAGATATCGACTTAGGGCACTTTCCAGTCCGGTCAGCAAATCAATTAGTGTCTAAATGTCTCATTTCCGCACATAAGACACGCATTAGACAGGCGAAGGACGGCGAGAACTATCATCTCCTCAGGGTCGCGGAGCGAATTCGATTTCAAAATTATGAAGTTTCAGATCAAGAGCTTTATGAGTTGGCCTTGGATTATTTAGGAGGCAGAAAAGGTGAAATATTACAGGACTATGACCTAAGGAAGGCGATCCCCGGAGTCAGTCTGGCCTACATCTCTAGACCCATCAAGCCAATTTGCGCACTTGATGCTCTGCTAATGGATCTGATTGGGTAACTATAGGTTAACTAGGGCCTCCCGATGATCGCTAGGTCGCTTGAAGCACAGTTGTCTGGGTCTTTCTATGGCGGAATAGTGTGATTAGGTTCTCCTGAGAAAGTAAGAGCCAGCCCCAAGTCAGCAAAGTGGGAAGGCCCGGCTGAACTCTGAGTGTTGCTCAGGCTGCTGTCCCGTGTCAATCAGGTTGATGGCCGCTCAACCAGATTGTCGCCGGATAGGCTGCAGTCGGTTGATTGCTTAGGAGTTTCCTTGATCTGCTCAACGAACTCTTCATCAGTGACCTGCAAGTGCTACTTAGGGCCTCCTGAGAAAGTAAGAACCAGCCCCAGGTCAGCAAAGTGGGGAGGCCCCGCCCTAACACTGAGTGTTGCTCAGGCTGCAGCCGGTTGATTGCTCAGGAGCCGCTCCTCGCCTCTTCGGATGGATTCAGTGCCGATCAGTAGCTGAAACAAGAAGGCAAAAAGAACCAAAAGAAGCCCCAGCAGCTTCTCGAGGTTCATTACCAGTACAGCCAATGCAATGGCTGATCCTTGGGTGGCAGCGAGCTTCTCACGAATCAAACCCAATCCAAATCGCCGCTTCCCCTGTCCGATTTTGCCTTCTACCGCGTTACGTTGCCGTTGATCAT
>NZ_JAYGIC010000047.1:0-1652 GCF_034931105.1 Synechococcus sp. CCY9201
GGCGCCATGCGGGCCGGGGAGGCGGCATGAGGGCCCACCTCGAGCAGCGTCAGCCGGACTGCAGCCGCCGCTTCATCGACCTCCATCCGCAGCCGGCCGACATGGCCCGCCTGGTGCGCCAGGGCATGGCCCGCAAGCCGCGGCAGCTGCCCGCCTGGCTGCTCTACGACGCCGAGGGTTCGCGGCTGTTCGAGGCGATCGGCGCCCAGCCGGAATACAGCCTCACCCGCACCGAGACAGCCCTTCTGGAAGACATGGCGCCGCAGCTGGCGGCGGCCCTGGGCGCCGGCGTGCTGGTGGAATTCGGCGCCGGTAACGCCCGCAAGGTGGGTCCGTTGCTGAACGCCCTGCGGCCGGCCGCCTACGTGGCCCTCGACATCAGCGCCGACCACCTGGCCGACGCCTGCGACGCCCTGCAACGGCGCCATCCGCCCGTGCCGGTGCTGGGCATCTGCTGCGACTACAGCCAGCTGGAGCAGCTGCCCGCCCATCCCCTGCTGGAAGGTCAGCCGTTGCTGGGCTTCTACCCGGGCAGCTCCCTGGGCAACTTCGATCCGGAGGAGGCCCGCGCCCTGCTGCGCCAGTTCGCCCGGCTGCTGGGCCCGAGCGGTCGCCTGCTGATCGGCATCGATCAGCCCAAGGCACCGCAGCGGCTGGAGGCCGCCTACGACGACGCGGCGGGGGTCTCGGCCGCCTTCGCCTTCAACTTGCTGGCCCGGCTCAATCGGGATCTGCAGGGCAGCTTCGACCCCACCCAGTTCCGATACCAGGCCCGCTGGCAGCCGCAGCACAGCCGCATCGCCATGGCGCTGGTAAGCCGGCGGGAGCAGATGGTGCAGCTGGCCGGATCCAGCTGGCCGTTCGCTGCCGGGGAGCCGCTGATCACCGAATACAGCCACAAGTACACGCCTGAGGCGTTCGCGGCGCTGGCGGCCGACGCCGGCTGGCGGGGCACCCGCCGTTGGAGCGATCCGGCCAACGACCTGTCCCTGCACCTGCTGGTGCAGGCAGACTCGGAACCAGCGACAACGGTGGGGCGATGAGCCTCCAGGAGCAGCCATGAGCCGGGACGAACAACGGGCGGCGATGCGCCAGGTGCGCGAAGGGCTGATCGAAGAACTGGAGGGGCTCTACCACCAGGCCTTCGATCGGATCGGCCGCGTCGAGCTGGGGGAGGGGGCCGTGGCGCGGCTCACCCAGCTGCTGCTCCGCTCCCGGGAAGCGGCGATCACGCCGCTGCAGGAGGAAATCGAGGCGCCCTTGATCACCCGCGCCCCCGGGGAGTCACCCCCGGCAGCCGCTGCCGAACCCACCGAGGCCTGAGACCAGACGCATGGCTAGCAGCTGGTTCGAAGAGCTGGAGGCACGGCTGGAGCAGCAGCTGGAGGCTTTCCTGCAGGCCAACCCCGAGCAGGACGCCCTGCTGGCCGAGCAGGAGGCCCGCGACCGCCAGCTTGAGCTGCAGAAGCGGCGGCGCAGCCTGCAGGCTCAGGCTGAGCAGCGGCGCCAGGAGCTGCTGCGGCTGGCCGGTGAGATTCGCCAGTGGCAGGAGCGGATCACGCGGGCCCGCGCTGCCGGCGCCACCGAGCTGGCCGAACAGGCCGCCGCCCGCTGCGAGGCCTTGATGGAGCAGGGGCGCCGCGCCTGGCAGG